>JAKLIT010000143.1 GCA_022709465.1 Candidatus Omnitrophota bacterium
GCAGAAAGCAAGCTTTCCGACGCGAAGAGCAGCCTCATACAGTCGAGGAAAGACCTTTTCGTGGCATTGGCCCAATTGGCCCACGCGACCGGAACGATATATACAGGCGGAGAGACAAAAAATGAATAAGATCGGTAATACGCTGGGTAAACTTATCAAATATGCGGTCTGGATAGGCCTCGCATTGCTGCTTACCCTGGGCATCGTGAAGGGCTGCAGCCGCAAACCGGCCGTACAAAAGATACCCCCGAAGCCCGTAAAGGCCGAAAAGTCCGTCAAACAGGATGTTGACGTATTCATCGAATCCTTCGGGAGCCTCTACTCCCCCTATGACGTCAATATAATGTCGCAGGTCACCGGCGAGATAAAGGAAGTCCATTTCAAGGACGGGGATGTAGTCAAAAAGGGCGACATGCTCTTCACGATCGACCCGAGCCAGTACAAGGCAACCCTCGATAAGGCCGAAGCCCAGCTGATACAGGATCTCGCGAACCTGAAATTGAACAAGGACACGCTCGAGCGTAACAGGAAGTTGTTCGCGAAGGAACTCATATCGCAACAGGCCTTCGAGCAATACGAGACGAACGTTACTTCCAACGAGGCGACGATAAAGCTCGACAACGCGAACATAGACCTCGCGAAGATCAATCTCGGCTACTGCTATATCTCCTCCCCTATAGACGGAGTTTGCGGTAAGCGCCAGGTAGACCCGGGGAATATAGTGACCGCCAATAACGGCCCCGTGCTCGTCAATGTCAAGACGATAGACCCTCTCTACGTGGATTTCACGGTCCCGGAGATAAAGCTCGACGATATCAGGGACGCAATGTCCAAGGGCCAGTTGAAAGTCGTAATAACCGTGGACAAGAGTTTCAAGAACGTCGATGCGCGCGGGGAAGCCGATACGATCGGGAAAGCGCATGAAGGTGAGCTGCATTTCCTCGACAATGCTGTAGACAACACGACCGGCACCATCTTGCTGCGCGCCGTCATGCCGAACTCCGACAGGTCCCTTTGGGCGGGGCAGTTCGTCAGGGTACGCCTGATACTCGCGAAGAAACAGAATGCGGTGTTGATACCTTACGAATCCATGCAGACCGGGCAGAAGAACGGCATGCTTTACAACTATGTATTCGTAGTTACTCCGGACAACAAAGCCAAGAGCAAGGACATAACGACGTCTGAAAAGATCGACGACCATATCGTCGTCGAAAGCGGTTTAAGCGCCGGTGAAAACGTTGTCACCGCCGGACAGATGGGGTTAAGGGAAGGCATGGACGTTGAAATAATGGGGAACAAATGAGCTTCTCTGAGAATTTCATAAGAAAACCCATAATGACCACCCTTATCATGGTGGTCGTCACGATATTCGGCATCGCGGCGTTCTTTACGCTGCCGATTAGCGACCTGCCCGTCATTGATTACCCGGTCATCCTCGTGCAGGTAGGTTATCCCGGTGCCAGCCCCGACACGATGGCATCGGCCGTCGCCGCGCCCCTCGAAAACCAGTTTACGCAGATACAGGGCCTGACGAGCATCATCTCGAACAATACCGAAGGCCAGTCGCAGATCATCCTGACATTCGACCTGAGCCGCAACGTTGATCTCGCAGCCCCGGACGTGCAGGCCGCCATCTCTGCGGCCGCGGGCGACCTGCCGACCGACCTTCCGGCTCCCCCTTCATACCAGAAGGTCAATCCGTCGGACACGCCTATCATATACCTGATGCTCAACTCAGATACGCTTACGCCCGGCCAGCTCTATGACTTCGGGAACAGGACCGTAGGCAAGAGGCTCACTATGATAGACGGCGTCTCCCAGGTGCAGGTGTGGGGCGCGAAGACCGCGGTACGCGTGCAGGTCGATCCGAACAAGCTTTCGGCATTCCAGATAGGCATCAACGAGGTCGCCGACGCGGTATCTACCGGAACGGTCCTCATCCCTTCGGGAAGCCTTAACGGCGAGACGAGGGCTTTCTCTATACAGCCGGACGGGCAGCTCTTCAAGGCTAAGGATTATGAGGACCTCATAGTAGCGTACAGGAACAACTCCCCGATAAGGCTCAAGGACATCGGCAGGTGCCTCGACAGCCTCGACAATGACGTCATTAACCCGATGTTCGGCAATCCGAAGGAAGGGATGAGCTCAAACAACGTCATCATTGCGGTCTCAAGGGCCGCCGGTTCGAATACGGTCGCGCTATCCGAGAAGGTCCGGGAAGTGATCAGCGTACTGCGCAAGGAGTTGCCCGGCTCCGCGAAACTTGAGGTCTTCTATGACAAGTCCGTCGAGATAGTCGAGTCCGTAGACGACGTAAAACAAACGATCATAATCGCGATAGCCCTTGTCGTATTCATCATCTTCCTCTCGCTCGGAAGGATATCCGATACTATAATACCCAGCATCTCGCTGCCGCTCTCCGTAATAGCCACGTTCGTCGTAATGTACGCGATGAACTTCAGCCTCGACCAAATGTCGCTTATGGGCCTTACACTTTGTATCGGGTTCGTCGTTGACGACGCCATAGTCGTGCTCGAAAACACTGTCCGCCTTATCGAAGGCGGGAAGAAGCCCATGGAAGCGGCCATCGAGAGCGCTGACCAGATAACGTTCACGATCATCTCGATGACGCTTTCCCTTGCGGTCATATTCGTCCCGCTTGTCTTCATGGGTGGCGTCGTCGGAAGGATCTTCCGCGAATTCGCGGTAACGGTCGTCGCCGCTATCCTCTGCTCCGGCCTAATCTCGCTGACGCTTACACCGATGATGTGCGCAAGGATGCTTAAAGAACACAAGCCCGGCGATTCGAAGTTCCAGGAGATCATAACGAGATTCATGAACGGGCTCATAGCGAAATATGGCGTCATCCTTAAGTGGATGCTCCAGCGCCCAATAACGACCCTCCTTGCGTGGATAATCTGTTTCGCGGGAACGATCGTCTTCTTCTGGCCGAAACCGCTCATACCGCAGACATTCCTGCCTGAAGGAGATAGCGGCGCCGTAATGGGCCAGATGATGATGCCGCTCGGCACCTCCACGAAGCAGATAAAGGGATTCCAGGATAAGGTCAATGACGTGCTGTTAAACGATAAGAACGTGGAGAAGATCATCTCGGTAACAGGGCTCCAGCCCGGCGCGGACCAGAGCACGGGTATCTTCTTCTCGACCCTTAAGCCGCGTAATGAGAGGCGGCCAATGAGCGAGGTCGTGCCGAACCTCAGGCGCGAGATGGCGAAGATACCTGACGGCGTGGCTTTCGTAATGGCTATACCGGCCCTTCAGCTCAGCGCCGGCGGTGAAGCGACGGCCACCGGAAGCAAGTATTCGTATACGCTGACCGGCCCCGACCAGGACGCGCTGTATGAGGCTTCTTTCGACCTGCAAAAGGAAATGGGTAAGCTTAGCGGATTTACCGATATACAGAACAGCGCAAGGCTCGACCTGCCCGAGCTCGACA
>JAKLIT010000144.1 GCA_022709465.1 Candidatus Omnitrophota bacterium
AGTTCCGCCTGACGCCGGTCGCCTCGCTGCAATACACGCGGCTCCACCTTGAGGGTTATACGGAGACGAACGCCGGCGCGCTTAATCTGACTGTCAATGACCAGGATTACAATATGTTGCAGTCGGGGATAGGAATAAAGCTGTCGCGTTCCATCGAGTTGGAGAACAGGGTCGTGACACCGGAAGTCCACGGCCGGTGGCTATACGATTTCATAGGTGACAGGCAGGAGACGACCTCTGTCTTCTCGGGAGGAGGCGGGTCATTTTCGACCGTAGGATTCGATCCTCCCAAGAGCTCTTTCAATGTCGGCACCAAGCTTATCATGGAGATGAACAACACCTGGAGTTTCGAGACTAACTACGATTTCGAGTACAAAGAAGATTTCACGGCCCATACCGGATGGGCTAACGCAAGGTGCAGGTTCTGACCTCGGCGGGCTTCCGGGCCCCTTCATCCTTTATATCCAGTATCCTGGTACTGTTGGCGCTTTTTTCCGCGCAGCCCGCGTCCGCGGAGATCACTTTCAGGCGTTCCGACAGGGTCCTCGTGCTCGCCCCTCATCCTGACGACGAGGCGATAGCCGCCTTCGGGGTAATGAAGAAGGCATTGGGCGCGGGCGCGAAAGTGAAGGTAGTATGCCTTACCAACGGCGATAATAACGAGATAGCTTTCCTGATATACAAGAAGCATCCGGTCCTGTCGGCGAAAGGCCTTATCGCGATGGGGGAGACGAGGATGAAGGAGACGGTGGCCGCGATGTCCGGGATGGGGCTCGGGGCGCAGGATGTTTCATTCCTCGGGTACCCTGATTTCGGGACGCTCGCGATCTTCACGGGATACTGGGGAGACGACAAGCCCTATGAGGCGATGCTGACAAAGCAGACGAAGGTCCCGTATGCCGGGGCGGTGTCATGCGGCGCGCCTTACATAGGCGAGAGCATACTGGCAGACCTTAAAGACATACTCGTGGAGTTCAGGCCGACAGCGGTTTTTGTCTCGCATCCGGCGGATTCAAATCCCGACCATAAGGCCCTTTATCTTTTCCTGCGTGTCGCTCTCTGGGACCTGGACGGCAGCTTGGAAGCGCCGTCAGTATATCCTTATATTGTGCATGTCCAGGGCTGGCCATCGCCCAAGGGTTATCATCCCGAAATCGACCTGAAGCCGCCGGCGCCGTTCAAACGGGTGTCATGGGGGACGTTCGACCTGCCGCAGCAGGACGTGAAGGCCAAGCGCGACGCCATAGGATGCTACAAGAGCCAGCTATCTTATGACCCGTCGTACCTTTATTCTTTCGCTAGGAGGAATGAGCTTTTCGGCGATTATGCTCCGCTTATGATTAAGGAGGGCGGGAGCGGCGGCATATACAGCGTTGAGGGCGGCAGCATCGTGATACATTTGGCGACGGCGGGAAGGTCGGACGTAGACAGGGATTTTACGGTCTATCTTATCGGATACAAAGAAGGCCGGGAGTTTCCTGATATGCCGAAACTGCATATAAGGATGGATGCCGACGGCTTACATTGCAGGGACAGGCATAAGAGGTTATCACCCAAAGAGGTGAGCGCGGACCACAGCCCAAGGACGATAACGCTCAGGGTGCCGCTCTCTCTGCTGGGAGATCCTGACCATATCTTCGCCTGCGTCGAAGGGCGCACGGAAGAGATGCAGGATGACGATACGCATTGGCGCGTGATAGAATTGAGATAGGACCTGAGGGAGGTATGGCATGAAAGAGGCACGGGAAAAGTATTACAGGAACATCTCCGTTGCCATCGCGCTGCTTGCCGTATCCGGAGGCCTTCTCGTAATGGCGGGATGGTTCCTGGATATCGGCGCCCTGAAGAGCGTCCTTCCCGGCATGGTCACCATGAAGTTCAACACCGCGCTGGCTTTCCTGCTTACGGGTATGGCGCTTTACGCCAAGGCTAACGGCGGTAAAGGCAACGGCTTTGCGCTTGCCGCTTCGCTGGCAATAAGCGCGATTGGGCTGTTAACCGTGATAGAATACTCTGCGGGAATCGATATAGGCATTGACCAGCTGTTTTTCAGGGAGCCGAAGGGCGCTATATTAACGACGCACCTCGGAAGGATGGCCCCGCTTTCAGCGGTCAATTTCCTGTTACTGGGCGTTGCGCTTCTTCTTCTCGGAGGAAGGGCGGAACGCGGCGCAAGCGCGGCCCAGATAATCGCGGCTGCCGCGGGGTTGTTTGCCTACCAGAACCTGATCGGTTATATCTTCGGGGTAAAGGTCCTCTATATCCTGAAACATGATTATACCGCTATGGCGTTGCATACCGCCGCGCTTTTCCTGTTGTTGTCCATAGGCATAGTATTTGCGTCAGGGAACAAGGGCTTCATGCGTATCATGTGTTCCGACCTTTCCGCGGGGATAATGTTACGGAGGATCCTCCCGTTCGCGCTTGTATTACCGCCGCTCTTTGGCTGGCTTAAGCTTGTATGGGAGAGGGCCGGCATTATTCCTAACGAGACGGGAGTGTCGCTCGTAGCGTTATTAAATGCGTCCGTATTTTGCGTAATTGTAGCGTTGAGCTCAGGGACTCTCATGCGTATAGAAGAGAAGCGCATAAAAGCGGAGGAGGATATAAAGAAAGCGGCCAAGGACTGGTCTGCGACATTTGACGCCATCACGGATTTCATATTTGTCATAGACAAGGACAGCAGGATAGTAAGGGCCAACAAGGTATTCACAGATTTCATGAAGATGAAACCGGAGGATATTGTCGGCGAGAAGTGTTTCAAGATAGTGCACTGGGTCGAGAAACCGTGGCCGGGCTGCCCGCACCAGCAGACCATCGCCGACAAGAAGACGCATACGGAAGAGGTTTTCGACCCGCGCATAGGGCTGCCGCTTCTCGTCTCGACATCACCGATCTACGACGATAACGGCGAATTCATAGGGTCTGTGCATATAGCGAAGGACATCTCGGCGCTCAAGAAGGCGCAGCAGGAGCTGCGTGATAAGATGAGCGACATGGAGAAGTTCCACAAGGTTGCCGTTGACAGGGAGCTTACGATGATAGAACTTAAGGATCGAATCAATGAACTGGAAGGCAAGCTAAAAGCATGAGGAAGACCGCCGGGAATTATAAGGTAGGCGACAAGAGCGTAGACAGGCTGATAACCGACCTTACCTGCGAATCGTGTTCCACCGAGACGGAAGATATCCTGCGCGAGATAATCACCACGGCCGTCAAATTGGGGCGCGAATCCGACGATAAGGGGGACCTGAAGCTCGTGAACAATACGCTAAAAGAGCTCAGGTATTCGTTCAAGATATTCGCGCCGTACAGGCAGGTGAAGAAGGCCGTGATATTCGGCTCCGCGAGGTCGAAGCCCTCTTCCGCGGAATATAAGATGGCGGAGGATTTCGCGAGGAGGATGACCGGCAAGGGGTATATGATAGTGACCGGAGGGGGCCCCG
>JAKLIT010000145.1 GCA_022709465.1 Candidatus Omnitrophota bacterium
CCCGCCTCCCATGACCTGATGCACCTGGACATATAAACGGTCATCGCCCTCTTTGCCCTGAATTCGTCCTCATAGACCCTAACGAGCCTGGCCTTGTATCCCCTGTCCAGTTTCTTCCAGATATCTTCCATGGCCCTGACATTTTCGTTTAGCCTGTTGAAGTCGTTTATTATTATAACGCCGAACAGTTTGCCGAGGTATATCCTGTCGTCCTTCGTATGCTCGACGTTAAGTATAAGCAGGTAGACCGCCTCGGCCGCTATTATGAGCCATATCCAGTTGCTGAAGAACCTCGGGTAGAATTCCGACGTGAAATACATTAGCAGCACGGCGGAGAGCGTGAAAACGAACACTGCTTTCGCCTTCCCTAATTTTCTGCTGTACCTCAGCTCCTCATGCCTTTCTCCCTGGATCAGCTCCTGGTGCGCGAAATATATATCATCCATGAGGTCGGCTTTGCGGACCGGTGAAGCCGATGCGTATCCGGCCATGTTCTGCCTGAGCCACTTGTCGATCCTCGTGTACCCGCTTAGTTTCCATTTAAGCAGCGCCCATCCGACGAGCATAGATATGCCAAGGAGCGTATAGACGACGGATTCGGGCGACGCTGTTGCCGGGCTCGATATGATCGAAGCTGCGCCGAATATGATGCTTGCCAGCAGCATGGGTATCGCCGCGTAATTCCAGAACTTTGATATCGTTATCTCCTTGAACAGCGCGACCGGCTGCGAATGCGCGAAGAGCGGCATTATTATGAACGACAAAGTTGTGCTTATGTATAGGACCGAGAATATGAACAACGCCTTGACCGCCAGCGATGAGAATATGAGGCCCCACATGACAAAACCGACCCCGGTGAAGACAAGCAGGACCATCGCGTAGATCATCTGCAGCTTGATAACAGACATCTTGCGGATATCGCCGTCGGGGACTATCTCGTCGCGCCAATCCTTCAGGAAACCCAGGCCCGTCTTTTCCCATCCGCGCCCCACCGCGTACATCGCCGCCACGACCGCGAACGGCAGGAACGGGATGAACGGGCTTATCCATAACGGGATCGCCTCAGACGACACAAGAACGTACGCGAGCGGGAGGCCTATCATCGTGCTGAAGAGCGCCGCCTTTAGTATTGCCCTCTTCTCCCCCCATATAACCTTGAGGGGCAGGTGGCCGAGGTTCCATCCCTTCGGGCTAATAATAAAGACCGCCTTTCCCTTCAGGCCGGCGAGGAAACCGAACGCATACGCGGGTATGACCGACGCGTAGAAGAAGTGGTTCTTCGCGACAAGCTTCATGTATGCGGAGAAAGACCTCCTGAACCCGTAATGCTCTACGAGGTACGCGACGCCGGTCGCGGTTATAGCCTGGTTGAAGAGCAGGCCGAGGATGCCGAAGACGATCGGGTACGGGACCGCCATAAAACCGTTTATTCCCCAGCAGATCATCAGCCACAGGTAAAGGAAATTTATCACGAACATCAACGGTGTCTGGTAGAAGAACGAGAACCCGAACATAAGCATGAACTTCTGCGCGACATGTATATTCTTCGAGTCGAGGATCCCGCGCATAACGCGGCCTATCGCGGCGTCGGATGAGCCCATTGCCCACTTAGTAAGCGGCACGAGGCTCGTGAAATACGATGTCTCCCTGCCCTTCCCGAAGGTCAGGTATTCCTTGTGCGAGGTCCTTAACCCCTTTTTCCATAATGCCGTGGCCAGGAGTATGTCCTCCGATATATAATCCTGCGGCAGGCCGCATGCCGCGGTTATCATATCCGTCTTAATTATCGCGCTGTGGCCGTAGAAACCGCAGGCCTGGAAGATGTTCAGCGTCCTCTGCGTCACCGAGACAAAGGTCTCCTCGTTGAAACCTATTGCCTGCGAGATCCAGGAGTAATTCTTGTTGAATATGTATTCCGCGAACAGGACTTCACCGAGCGACGGGTCGCCCGCGAACTCGGACAGCGCGACGGGAATCTTCAAGGCATCCTCTATCCTGACCGAGCAGTTGGCGTCGAAGAAGAGGACCGTCTCTCCTTTCACGAACGGCAGCGCCTGGTTCAACCCGCTCGGCTTGCCCTTCTTCACCGTGGAAGTGAACGGCGCGACCTCTATAAGCTCTATGCCATCCGTCGAAGGATTATAGCGGTGGAGGCCGCGGTCCAAACCCTTACCGTCACCCTCCGGCGCCGCCCAATATACGTCAAGGAAAGGCAGTTCCTTCATCAGCCTCTTAAGGGACTCCCTGTCGTAGTCGCGGGTCGCGGAGCTGTGATAACCTTCATAATTCAGCAATATCTGGACCTTGTCCGAGACCATCTCAGTTATTGCCGTCTCGGAGGCCCCGGGATAGCACGCCCTTGCGTAGGCGGCAAAGGCATCACGTATCCTGTATACCTCCACTGCCGTTTTCTCGACGCACTGGACCGTCAGGTTCGCCCACTTCCTGATCTTTTCCTTCAGTTGTTCGGGAAGCCCTTCAGGAAGCTTCTTAAGTCCGAAGAGCAGCTTCAGCTGTTCCCTCGTGATATACTGCCCGAGGTCGGCGGCGTCAAGCCTGCCGACGAATTCCTCCCACTGCGGCCTGTAGAACCCTATCAGATGGTTGAGCCTCGTGACTTCTGCGCCCCTGTCGCAGCCGTTAAGCTCGTCGAACGAGAAACTGACGGGCTCGTTGAACGCCGTTACCATCGCCGTAAAGGTCGGCAGGTCGTTCCAGTGGCACGCCTTAGGCATCTCCATAAGCCAGCTGTTGACATAGAGGCGGATCCTCTCGGATGCCTCGTCGGCCCGCGGTTGCGAGACGAGCCTCGGGGCCGTGTTCTTATCCGAATAGGCGAGCCCGTCCCTCTCGGCGGCGCCGATGATATAATAATCATACATTTCCTTTATCATCGCGTTCCAGTACGGCTTCCAGGAGGCGTCCGGAGGCATGACCTCGCCGAAACACTTTTGCGATGCCGCGAACTTCCTCCTCATCTGCGCCCATGATATGACCTGGCCTACTCCCTCCCTCTTGCCGCGGTAGAACCCTATCAGCGCGATTATGATATAAAAGAGCGAGAAGAAGCTCGATAATATGAAGGTGAAAGTAAGCATCAGCGCGCTCGCATTGATGAAGAAGCCCCATCCGGCGTTCACGAACGTGAGTTTACTTATGATCCTGACGGTCCAGATTATCACGAATATGCTGAACAGGCCCCAGAGGTAAGAAGCCGAGCCGAACATTATCCAAAAAAGCCGTATCGAACGCCTGAGTTCCCTGTTCCCCGTCGTGTCCTTGTAATTGCCCAAGGTGCCCCTTACGAGGGCCATTGTTATGGCCAGGCCGATCAGGATCAGGGCCGTCACTTCGACGAAAGTAGCCCCTATCGGGCCCATCGCGCCTTCGAGGCGATGGGC
>JAKLIT010000146.1 GCA_022709465.1 Candidatus Omnitrophota bacterium
AGCTGAAGGGCGGGATATTCTCGTATTCGAGGTCGCGCGGCGCGTTTGCCGGCCTGAAGCTCGAAGGCACCGCGATCACGCAGAACAAGGAAGGCAACAAGGCGCTGTATAAGAAAGACCTCGGCGCTAAAGAGATACTGAAGGAAAATGCCGCGAAACCGACGGCCGCGGGCCAGGAGCTCATTAAGGACCTGGAGAAGTACTGTAAATAAAATTAGGGACTGCCCCCCCGAAGGGGCGTCCCATTGCATTGAAATACAAGGGGACGGTTCTCCGATTGGCTTAAGAACCGTCCCTATTGTATATGAGGGGTGAGGATGATCTCGAGGCTGCGGCTGGATGAGGTTGTGAAGAAATGCCTGCCGAAATCCCTGTCCTTCTCGAGCCCGCCGATAGTAAGGGATTGGCCGTCATAGGCGATGACCGTCGTGCTTAATTTCCGGATGTCTATGACGCCGCGCCTCCTGTCCGCGAGATAGCTGATCTGGGGCGTCAGCGTTATCTCGATGGAACCGTCGCCTATGATGCGCGGCTCCACTTTAAGCTTGGTCCCGACCTCTTTTATCGTCACATTCGAGGAGATATACGCGTTGTCATAGAGGAAATTCACGTAATATTCGACATAAGGGACCTCTTCGCCCACGAATATGCTCGCCGAGAGGCCGTCCGACACCACGATGAACTGTTTTGTGTAAGAACTGCTCCTGCCGTATTCCTTGAACTCGACGTCAATACGGACATTCCTCGGGAGATAATCCGTCTGCGCCAAAGCCGGCGCCGCGGTAACGGCCATAAGGGCGGCCAGAGCAAGAAAACCCGCTATTTTCGCCATATCGTACCTCCGCCGGTATCATATCACTTATTGTCACCCGGGGCAATTCCTGTTATAATTACCCTACTATGAAATCCTACACGGAATACCTGGTTTTCAATACGGAAAAACGTTACGATATCGTGAACATAACGCCGCAGGTCGAAAAGGCCGTCGAGAAGAGCGGGATAAAGGAAGGGCTCTGCCTGGTCAACGCGATGCATATCACGGCGAGCGTCTTCATCAACGACGACGAATCCGGCTTACACAAGGATCTCCTCGACTGGGTCGAGAGGCTGGCGCCTTACGGCAAGGACAAATACAGACATAACATGACCGGCGAGGATAACGGCGACGCGCACCTGAAGAGGACGATAATGGGCCGCGAGGTCGTCGTGGCGGTAACTAAGGGAAAGATGGATTTTGGCCCGTGGGAGCAGGTATTTTACGGCGAATTCGACGGGCAGAGGAAGAAGAGGGTGCTCGTGAAGGTCATCGGGGAGTGACATGAAGACTGATAGGTCAAACGGGCTGTTTTTCCAGTGGCATATTACCGACGTGTGCAATTTCAGGTGCAGGCATTGTTACCAGCACCGCTTTACCCGCGATTCCGAACTCGGCCTGGCGGAGCTCATAAAGGTATATGAGAACATAGCGCCGTATTCGAAGGGCAGGAAGATAAACTTTAACATAACCGGCGGCGAACCGTTCATGAGGAATGACCTCTTCGACCTTCTGCGTTTCCTGGACGGTCAGAAGGAGACAGGCGAACTCGCGGTCATTACGAACGCGAGCCTCATAGACGAAAAAACGCTCGGATCGCTGGGCGGCATAAAGAAGCTCAAGGCGATAAAGGTCTCCCTCGACGGCGCGACGGAGAAGACGAACGACGCAATAAGGAAGCCCGGGGCTTTCAGGGCCGCCCTTGAGAAGATAAACCTCATCCAGGAGAAGACGCGCCTGGATGTGATCATAATGCTGACTCTGATGCGCTCGAATTCCTACGAACTGCCCGCCCTCTTCCAGCTCTGCAGGGACCTGCGGGTCGACGGGCTGATGCTCGAGAGGTTCATCCCGCTCGGGCAAAGCGGCGGGCTGAAAGCCGAGGTCATGAAGAAGGAGGACTGGAAGAAGGCCGTAAAAGAGATATGTGAATATATGGAGGTCGACCTTTCCGAGAGCGAAGTGCTGCCGTGCAAGGCCTTCTGGGTGAAATTTGAGGAGGGCCGCTCGTCCCTGCTGACGGCGGAATGCAACCTCGGTGAGGACGCGTTCGCGATAATGCCCAACGGCGACCTTCTGCCGTGCCGCAGGTTCGACCTCGTGCTCGGCAACCTGCTTCGCAGGGACCTCGCGTATATCGTGAAGGATAATACCGTGCTGCGCGATATCGCCGACAAATCCAAATTAAAAGGGAAGTGCCGCAACTGCCAGATAGACCGCTGCCACGGATGCAGGGCCCTGGCTTACGCGATAGAAAAAGATTATTTGGCGGAGGACCAACTATGCTGGCTTTAAGGAAGGCCGCGGCGAGCGGTAGGAAAACAGGCAACAAGACAAGGGTTATCTGCACGCTCGGGCCCGCAAGTTCCTCCGAAAAAGCCATAAGGAAGATGGGCGAGGCAGGCATGGATATCGCGCGCCTTAATTTTTCCCATTCCTCGTACAGGGACCAGAAGGCGAAGATAGATATCATAAGGAAGATCAACAAGGGTCGCAAGGATCCGATAAGGATCCTGCAGGACCTCGAAGGGTACAGGATAAGGATAGGAAAGCTCGATGGCGGGAAGCCCGTTGAGGTAAAAAAGCGGCAGAAGGTGATCCTGACCAATTGCCGTGCCGTCGGATGCGGCAACGTCATACCTTTCGATTACCGCGGGTCCCTCTGCGACATAAGGGGCGCGGAGTTCATCTACATCGACGACGGCAACATAGCCCTGAAGGTCAAAAGGATATGCAGGGACCGCATAGAGACATCGGTCTGGGCGGGCGGCATGATAAAGGAGAGGAAAGGCGTCAATATGCCAGGCGCGAAACTGAAGTTCTCCGGGATCACCGCGAAGGACAGGAAAGATATCGCGTTTGGGGTAGAGAACAAGGTCGACTTCATCGCGCAGTCGTTCGTCAGGAACGAGGAAGACATACTGAGGATCGCGAAGCTCGTGAAGCCGCGCCTCCCGTGCTGCAAGGTCATCGCGAAGATCGAGAACCGCGACGGCATAAGGAATATCGACGAGATAATTGCGGCCTCCGACGGCATCATGATAGCTAGGGGGGATATGGGCGTCTCGATGCCGATACAGCAGATACCGATAATACAGAAGATAATAATAAAGAGGTGCAACCGCGACAACAAATTCGTCATAACGGCGACGCAGATGCTCGAGAGCATGACCGAGAGCCTGCGCCCGACCCGCGCCGAGGTCACCGACGTTGCGAACGCGATCATGGACGGCACGAGCTACGTGATGCTCTCGGGCGAGACGGCGGTAGGACGGCACCCTGTAGAGGCCGTAAGGATGATGGAGAACATAATAGATTTCACCGAGGATTACCTGTACGGAAGGTTCCTGCTTTAACCAGGC
>JAKLIT010000147.1 GCA_022709465.1 Candidatus Omnitrophota bacterium
TATCTTCGACAGATATAATGCTAGGTCACCCCATACCTGGCTCCAGGTACTGAGTACGATCTGTACTGCACGTTCACCCTCACCCATCTTACCCCTCCTTTCAGGTTTTTCAATCCAACTTCTTTTCCTGCTTGATTCTATTTATAACATAAATATATCTTTTGTCAAGCACTTTTGTGCTATAATCATCGGAACAAGAACGGGGACACGCATGAAACGCACATCAAAATTCATTTTCGCGCTTTTTCTGTCAGTTGCAGCCCTTAACTGCATCCCGCAGGCCTGCGCGGCGCCGGCAAAGAACGTCGTAAAGCTTTTGACTGACGCGAGCCGGCACCTGTGCAATAACGAATACGATAAAGCCGTGGAAAAATGCAACGAGATACTCGCGATCGAGCCGAGGTGCTCCGGCGCGTACTATATCCGCGGGTTTGCCCGCAGGTACAAAGGCGAATACGAGCTCTCCGTCATGGATTTCACGCAGACATTGAAGATAGACCCGAAATACGCTGCGGCATACTACGGCCGCGCGATCTCTTTCGCTTATATGGAGATGTATAAAGAGGCTATCGCGGACCTTACGGCCGCCATCGGGCTCGATCCGGAGTATAAAGACGCGTATTTCAGCCGCGCAAGGGTATATTACGATATGGAAGAATACGACAGGGCCTGGGACGACCTGCACAAGGCGGAGGCGCTCGGGATAGAGACGGACCTGCTATATAAGGGCTTTATCAGGAAACTTCAGGACGCGTCGGGAAGGTTTCAGTAATAGTGGACCCCGTCGGCAAGCTTCTTAACTTCCTTCACGTCGCCTTTCTCGTCGAGGTAGATCTCGCAGTTCGGCATGTATTTCTTCCCTTTTATCGTAACCGGCTGGTGTATCATCATGCCGGCCAGCTTGCCGTCCTCTGAAAATATCGCGAAATCCCTGTTATTGAGCTTAATGCCCTGTATCGTCGTCGGTTCCGCGAGCGGGCATACGGCAAGCTTGCCCGACTCATACAGCTCGGTCAGGTAATTCGCCGCGCACTTCCTGCCGTCGATCACGGCCGACGTCGCGAGGCGTATCTGCTTCAATTTTCCCGACGGGTAGAAGATGATGTTATAATTCGCGGCGGCTTTAAGGCCGTCGACCGTGACCGGCCTCTTCGGCTGGGCCCAGTAAAGTTTCCCGGATTTGTAATACCCCACCTGTGTCCCTTTTGGGTAAACGGTATCGCCGATCTTTTGGTCTTTATCGAGCACGTCTGCCGCGCATAACGCGCTGCACACGAAGGACAAAACAGCAATAACGGACACAATCCGGGTATTGCGCATCTTAAACCCCCTTTTTCTTATCCGGAAAGAACGCGAGGATCGCGAGGCCGAATACGCTCAGCAGCCCGAGAAGGCCCCACAATCCGCTGTAACCTTTTCCTTTCGCGTAATTGAAGAGCCCCCACATGACGAGGAGGAATCCTCCCCACGCCAGAAGCGCGCCTATCCACATTATTATACCTACCTGCGAAAAAGTAAGGAAATAGCCCAGGACCTGCGCAACTATGCCGGAACTTACGCCGATGTTGGTCTTCCTCCTGTACTCCTCTATCATCCTTGCCCCCTTTCGTGCCTTAGATAATGGTATAAGTATTCCTGCGCGTATCCCGCATACGGCCCGAACCGTCTACGGGCGAAATCCGCCGCCATAGCGGCAGAAACAGCCCTGCCGCTAAAATACAGCTCCTCTATCCCCCTCTTTATCCAGACGTCCACGGGGAATGCCTCGTATTTTTTGAACGAAAAAAGCAAAACGCAATCGGCGACTTTCTCCCCTACCCCTTTCAGGGAGACGAGCGAGGCCTTCGCCTGCCCATAGTTTAGATCCGCGACCGCGTCCAAGTCAATTTTTTTCGCGGCTACCCTGCCCGCGGTCTCCTTAATATATCCGGCCCTGAAACCGAGCCCGAGCGACTTAAGCGTCCTGATATCGGCCTTCGCGATTGCGGCGGCCGCAGGAAAAGTAAAATTTTCGTCATCGCCGAGCGTGACGCGCTTTCCGAACCTCCGCGAAAGGCCGGCTATCATCTTTTTTATCCGCGGTATATTAGTATAGGACGACAGTATGAAAGAAGCGAGGCACTCCCAGCGGTCCTGGTTGAGTATGCGCAGGCCGCGGAACCTCTTTATCGCTTTTCTTATATGGGGGTCCCTGCCTATGTGTCTGTATATGGAGGGGAGGTCTTCGTTGAGCCCGAAATAGTCGGCGAGTTTTTCTTTCCCGACGGGGGCGCTCGATTCGACGCGCAGTTTCCCGCCGCCGCAGGATACTTTGACGAACGCGTTCCCGATGACGCCGGAATAAAAGCCGCCCATGTCTTCCCAGCGGAACGCCTGGCCGCACTCGAGCGTGTGTTCGAGGTTCAGATCTGAGGCAGGTAATATGTATTTCATGGTACGGTGCCCCTTAAGGGCTTACCTTCGGCAGTACTATGCCCTTCTGCGACTGGTATTTCCCTTTCCTGTCCTTATACGTCACTTCGGGGGCCTCTTCTCCCTCGTAGAAAAGGAGCTGGGCTATCCCCTCGTGGGAATATATCTTCGCGGGATGCGGGGTCGTGTTCGATATCGCCATCGTGAGGAAACCCTCCCATGTCGGCTCTAGGGGGCTGATGTTGACGAGTATGCCGCAACGGCAGTACGTGGACTTGCCGAAACAGATCGCGATTACCTTCTCAGGTATCCTGAAGTATTCGAACGAGCGCGCGAGCACGAACGAGTTCGGGGGTATCACGCATTCTTTCCCCTTGAAATCGATGAAAGAATGCGGGTCGATGTTCTTCGGGTCGACGACGGGGTTGCCCGTCCCGACAAATACCTTGTATTCGTCATGGACGCGGATGTCGTAACCGAAGCTCGAGAGGCCGAAACTGATATGGCCCTCCGAGACCTGGTGGTCGAGGAACGGCTCGATCATCTTGGCCTCGAGGGCCATTTTTTTGATCCAACGGTCAGATTTTATCATTTAACCGCACTTTGAATATCCGCATCCCTTGCAGACCATGCACCCTTCGACGTGCTGCAGTGCGCCGCCGCAGTCTGGGCATACGCCTACGACGTTGCCGAGGGCGTTCTTGCCCTTGCCTTTGGGCGCCGCCGGCGCTTCTTCGGCCTTCACCTCTTCCGCCACGGCGACAGGCGCCGATTCAGGCGCCTTCTTGACGTTAAGCAGCCGCCTCTCGATCACCTTCGCAAGCGCGTCCGCGCAGGAGAATATCCTTCCGCCCTTCTCCCATGACGGGTTCGGGCACCTTATGCCGTTAAGCTGCTCTATTATCGAATGCGTATCGAGGCCGCAGCGTAACGCGAGCGAGACGAGCCTGCCTATGGCCTCAAGCTGGCTTGACGCGCA
>JAKLIT010000148.1 GCA_022709465.1 Candidatus Omnitrophota bacterium
CTCGACGGCGCGATGGACCGCTTCATGGAAGAGAAGCTCCACGCCGACGAATGGGACTTCAAAGGCCTCGACGAATGGTTCCGCGGGAAACTCGGCATAGCTTTAGCCGCAGGCACGGCCGGGCGCGATGAGCTGTTCAAGGGCTCGCGCGAACAGGCAAGGGAAACACTTCTCGGGATAATCAATAAGCATTACGAGAAGAGGGAGTTCGTGCTCGGCGCGGACGTCGCCCGCCGCATAGAAAAGACGATATTGCTCGACATGATAGATTCGAAGTGGAAGGAACACCTCTACGCGATGGACGGCCTCAAGGAAGGCATAGGCCTGCGCGCGTACGGGCAGGTGGACCCGCTAATAGAATACAAGAACGAAGGTTTCGCGATGTTCGAGCAGATGATGAACAGCATACAGGATGACGCGCTCGAACTGATCTTCAGGGTGCAGGTCGTCAGCGAGGAGAAGCCGAAGGGCGTCTTCGACTCCGTGCCGCAACAGATGATACACCGCGACATGGGCTCGCTCGCATCGAGGATCGCCCAGACTGCGGCTGGGCAGAGACCCGGGGTCGAGCACGGGGCTCCGCCCGAGGCATCGCCCCAAGATGCTAAGCAAGCGCCTATAGAAAGAGATGCTCCCAAGGTCGGCAGGAACGACCCCTGCCCGTGCGGAAGCGGAAAGAAATATAAAAAATGCTGCGGCGCCTAGTATATCTGCCGTTATTGTCGGCGTTACTGCTGACGCTCTCTTATCCGGCGTTCAACATGTCGTATATCGCGTGGTTCGCTTTGGTTCCGATGCTGATAGCGATCCGGGGCGAACGCCCGCTGCAGGCGTTCTTCACCGGCTACATAACCGGCCTGCTGTTCTTTGCCGCCACGCTATACTGGCTCGGGTATGTCGCGATAATAGGCATCATCATCCTGACGCTTTACCTCGCGGTCTTTTTCGGGCTCTTCGCGTTGGGCGCGGAGATGCTGTCGATGCAGTTCCGGAAGCCGCGCCTCAGGTTTGCCCTGCTGGTCAGCTGCCTCTGGGTCGCGATAGAGTTCCTCAGGAGCAACATTTTCACTGGTTTCGGATGGGCACTCCTGGGCCATACGCAGTGGGAGACGCTGCCGATGATACAGATCGCCGACACTTTCGGCGCGTACGGCGTCTCGTTCCTGGCCATATTCACGAACGTCATCATATCGTCGAAGATAAAGAAAAAGATAAAAGGGCAAAAGCCCGAAGCGAGATACTTGGCGCTCCTGGTCATAATAATGATAGCGGTCATGATATACGGTTATCATGTCCAGGATATCCGGAACGCGGGCGAGCCGGTAAAGGTGTCGGTCATACAGGGAAATATCCCGCAGTCACAGAAATGGGACGAGAAATTCGCCGGAAGCATACTCGACAAATATATCGCGCTGACTAAAGAGGCGGCCAAGGACGATCCCGACCTCATCGTCTGGCCCGAGACATCAGTGCCGGGGTTCCTCGAGACGGAGAAAGGGCTGCGAGACAGGATAACAGCGCTCGCGAAAGAAGTGGATTCCTATATCCTTGTCGGGACCCAGACGGAGAAGGTGCCCGAGGGCGTGCGCTATTACAACAGCGCGGTGCTGATATCGAATACGGGAGAGCTGGTACAGCGCTACGACAAGGTCCATCTCGTGCCGTTCGGGGAATACGTGCCGTTCGGCAACTCTTACCTTTCGTTCATAAAGAAGCGTTACGACATGGGCGAAGATTATTCGCCGGGCAAGGATTACACGGTATTCGAGATACCGACACAGAAGAGGGGCCGCGTTAAATTCGGCGTGCTTATCTGTTTCGAGGACGTCTTCCCGGAACTTTCGAGGAGTTTCGCGAGGCGGGGAGCGGAGTTCCTCGTGGTCATAACGAACGACGCGTGGTATATGGATACCGGCGCGCCTTTCCAGCATACGCAGTCGTCGGTGTTCCGCGCGGTGGAGAACCGGCTCAATGTCGTCAGGGCCGCGAATACCGGGCAGTCGTGTTTCATAGACCGGAACGGCAGGATAACGCAGAGCGTCCAGGATGCCTCCGGCAAGAAGATATTCACGGACGGCTTCGCGACGGCCAATATAGTACCGGTAAGGGGCCGCACGCCGTATATGAGATACGGCGACCTCTTTGCCTGGGTATGCGCCGGGGTTTTTTTGTTTGACTTAACCCTTTATTCAATCTATAATTATATCAATTTGAGGCGGAAAAATTGGAAGAAATAAACGATCTTATCAAGCAAAGATTAATTAAACTCGATAATTTACGGGCTGCGGGGATCGATCCCTACGGGGAGAAATTCGCCAAGTCCATAAATATCAATGAGTTATTGCAAAATTTCGATGACGCCGCGGCAAAAGAGCTGAAGGTCGCCATCGCCGGCAGGGTCATGGCCGTCCGTTCCCACGGCAAGTCATGCTTTATCGATGTCAAGGATTCCACGGGCAAGATCCAGAATTACATAAAGGCCGCCGAGCTTCCGGAAAAAGCCAGGATAGCGTTCGAGAATATCGATATAGGCGATATAGCCGGGATACACGGCAAGGCCTTCAGGACGAGGACCGGCGAGCCGACCGTCCACGCGGAAGATTTCACGATGCTCTCGAAATCCATAAAGCCGCTGCCCGAAAAATGGCACGGCCTCAAGGATATCGAGATTAGGTACCGCCAGAGGTATGTCGACCTTATCGTCAACGAAGACGTCAAAAAGGTCTTCGAGCTGCGGATAAAGATGATCGCGCGCATAAGGTCTTTCCTCGACGCGAAGGGATTTATGGAAGTCGAGACGCCTATGATGCAGGCGATGCCCGGGGGCGCTACGGCCAAGCCGTTCAAGACGCACCACGAAGCGCTCGGCATCGACCTCTACATGAGGATTGCGCCCGAGCTCTACCTGAAACGGCTGCTCGTCGGCGGTTTCGAGAGGGTCTATGAGATAAACAGGAACTTCAGGAACGAGGGCATATCGCCGAGGCATAATCCCGAGTTCACTATGATAGAGGTCTACCAGGCATACGGCAACTGCGATGACATGATAAACCTGACCGAAGAGCTGATAACCGACGCGGCGAAGCACCTATTCGGCGGCTATGTCGTCAAACGAGGGGATGTGGGAGAGACGGTCGACCTTACGCCTCCGTGGGACAGGATACCGTTCCGCGAAGCGATATTGAAATATTCGGGCATTGACTATAAGAAAGAGAAAGACCTCAAGAAGGTCGCTAAGGATATGGGCCTCGACATCAGGGAGGCGAAGATCGACGAGGAGTTCGCGAACAAGATATTCGA
>JAKLIT010000149.1 GCA_022709465.1 Candidatus Omnitrophota bacterium
CGGTCCAGGTAAGGTTCATGGAGACCGAGAAGCCGCCGTTCAAGATAGTCGTCCCGGGCAAGGTCTACCGCCCGGATGCCGTCGACGCATCACATTCGTTCATGTTCCACCAGGTCGAGGGGCTTGTCGTCGGGGAGGGCGTGACATTCGCGGATCTCAAAGGCGCGCTCAGCATGTTCATAAGGAATTATTTCGGCGCGAACGCCAAAGTAAGGTTCAGGCCGCACTTCTTCCCGTTCACGGAACCGAGCGCGGAGGTGGATGTGTCATGCTTCATCTGCGGCGGCAAAGGGTGCAGCGTGTGCGGCAGGAAAGGATGGCTCGAGATCCTCGGATGCGGAATGGTCCACCCGAACGTGTTCAAGGCGGTCAAATATGACGCGAAGAAATACACGGGCTTCGCCTTCGGGATGGGCGTGGAGCGCATCGCGATGCTCAAGTACGGCATAAACGACATGAGGCTCTTCTTCGAGAACGATATGCGTTTCCTGGGGCAATTCAGATGAAAGTATCCTATAACTGGCTAAAGGAATACGTCTCCTTCAGCGCCGATCCTGCCGAGTTGGCCGAAAAACTGACCATGGCGGGCCTTGAGGTCAAGGGTATCGAGCAGAAGGGCGGGGACTCCGTATACGAGATAGAGATCACATCGAACAGGCCGGACTGGCTTTGCCTATACGGCATCGCGCACGAGATACAGGCGCTTTACGGGCTGAAGATAAAACCCGTTAAGTCGCCTTTGCCGGGGCCCGCCGCAAGAAAAGCTCCGGGGCCGGCGATAAATATCGAGGACAAAAAGGGATGCCCGAGGTATGTGGGTGTCATCATAGACGGCGTGCAGGTGGGCGTCTCGCCTAAAGGTATCGCCGCCAGGGTCGAGAGCGCCGGCATGAGGCAGGTCAATAATATAGTTGATATCACGAATTTCTGCATGATGGAGTCGGGCCAGCCGATGCATGCCTTCGATTACGACAAGCTCGATGGCGGGCGCGTAACCGTCAGGAGGGCCAGGAAGGGAGAGGAACTGGTCACGATCGACGGAATAAAGAGGCAGCTCGACGGGGATATACTTGTCATCGCGGACGCGTCGAAACCGGTCGCGATAGCGGGGGTAATGGGCGGGCGCGATACCGAGGTCGGTTTTTCCACGAAGAAGGTGCTCCTCGAGAGCGCGTATTTCGACCCGGTGCTGGTACGCCGCGCCGCGAGGAAACTCGGCATATCGAGCGAGGCGTCGTACAGGTTCGAAAGGAACGTCGACATCTTCGGCTGCCTGAAAGCCGCCGAAAGGGCCGTCTCGATGATCTGCGAAGGACGCAGGCCGGGCGTTTCTAAATTTACCGACTTGGGTTCAAAAGGGCCGAAGGATATAAAGATCAAGTTCAGCGTATCCGGCGCTAACAGGATACTCGGGACGGACATACCTGCGGCGAAATGTGCGTCGATCCTGAAGGGGCTCGGCCTCGGAGCGAAGCCGTCCGGGAAGGACGGCCTGCTGGTATCGGTCCCGTCTTTCAGGAGGGACTTGAAAACGGAGATAGACCTCGTAGAAGAGGTCGCGAGGATATACGGTTACGACAGGATACCCGAGACGCTTTCGAAGATACAGACGTGGGGCAAGGGCAGCCAGAAGAGCCACGACAGGATCGTTGAAGAGGCCGCCAGGGAGGTCCTGACCGGCGCCGGCCTCAACGAAGTGATAACCTACGCGCTCAGGTGCAAGGACCCCTACGTGCAGAAGGCGCTTTCGATACCGGATGATAATGTCCTGAAGGTGCAGAACCCGCTCAGCTCAGAGTCGGAGACGCTGAGGTCCGTGCTCGTGTGCGGCATGCTCGATGTCGTATCGCATAACCTTAACAGGAAGGTCTCCGATGTGAGCATATTCGAGATGGGGAAATCCTATTCGTGCTCGGGCGACGGGACGCCGTGCGAAAGCGGTGTGCTCGCGATGGCGCTTTGCGGCATGAAAAGGAAGGATTGGCATGCCAAGGAAGCGGCGGACATATTCGACATTAAAGGCGTCATCGAAGCGCTTTTCGACCGGCTTGGGATAACAGACTATTCTTTCGAAGTGAAGCCGCTGCCGCTGTTTTCCCCGTCGGTGTCAGCGACGGTCAGGATCGGCACACGGCAGGCCGGCGCGATAGGCAGGGTGGATAAGGCGCTGCTCGACCGTTTCGGCATAAAAAGCGCCGTGTTTGCCGGCGAACTGGACCTTTCCGTCATATATGCGGCGGCAAAGATGGAGAGGAAGTTCACGGAACTTCCAAGGTTCCCTTCGGCAGTGCGCGACATATCGCTGATCGTCGATGACAAGGCCGGGAACGCCGAGATAACAGACACGATAAAAGAGACATGCGGCACGCTCGCGATAAACGTCGTGCCGTTCGACCTATACCGCGGAGAACAGGTGCCAAAAGGGTGTAAGAGCATACTGTATTCGGTTGAATACAGGGCTCCCGACAGGACCTTGACGGACGAGGAGGTAAACTCACTCGACGGGAAGGTACGCGAGGTATTAGTAAGGAAGTTTGGCGCAAAGATACGTTAGTTTATGAAAGACCTGTTCGAGAAGAAAAAGAAGCAATCCCCAAAGTCCGAGCCGCTGTCCGCAAGAATGAGGCCGCGCGGCCTGAAGGAGTTCGTGGGCCAGCCGCATATAATCGGGGACGGGAAGCTCCTCTCGCGGGCGATCGAGGCGGACACGATAACATCCCTTATCCTTTACGGGCCTCCCGGCACCGGAAAGACGACGCTCGCCCATGTCGTATCCAACGCGACAAAATCCGAATTCGTCCAGCTTAACGCCACCACATCCAACGTGCAGGAACTAAGGAAAGAGATAGAATCCGCCAAACAGCGCCGTTCGCTGTACGGCAGGAAGACGATACTCTTCGTAGACGAGATCCATCGTTTCAACAAGGCGCAGCAGGACGTCCTGATGCCGGACGTCGAAGCGGGCGTTGTGGTGCTTATAGGCGCTACGACTTACAACCCGTTCTTCTCGATAGTTGCGCCGCTGATATCCAGGTCGCTCGTATTCGAGCTTAAGGCCCTAACCGAAGCGGACATAAACGCTATATTGTATAACGCGCTCAAGGATAAAGAGCGCGGCCTCGGCAACATGCCGATAAAAGCGGAGAAGCAGGCGATAGAGTTCCTGTCGAAGACCTCCGAAGGCGACGCGAGGCGCGCATTGAACGCGCTGGAACTCGCAGCACTGACGACACCTGCGTCCGCGGGAGGCGTTATAAACCTGACCCTGAAAGTCGCGGAAGAGTGCATACAG
>JAKLIT010000015.1 GCA_022709465.1 Candidatus Omnitrophota bacterium
CGGGACGGACGTATTTGTCCCCGCCGTGATGGAGCATATCGAGTACGCGGGCATACACTCCGGCGACTCGGCATGCATGATACCGTCAAGGAGCATAAGTGAGGCGCACCTCGCTGATATAGAGAGGTATTCGGCGCAGATAGCCCGCGAGCTCAAGGTGGTGGGCATAATGAACATACAATACGCGATATGTGACGGGAAGGTTTATATATTGGAAGCGAACCCGCGCGCGTCGCGCACAGTGCCGGTCGTATCGAAGGTCATGGGTGTGCCGATAGCCCGGATCGCGACCGAGATAATGCTCGGCAGGACGCTGAAGGACCATCCCGGCCTCAGTAAGAAAAAGGTCGATTATGTCGGCGTGAAAGAGGCCGTCTTCCCGTTCAACATGTTCCCCGAGGTCGACCCGGTGCTCGGGCCGGAGATGCGTTCCACCGGAGAGGTCATGGGCCTCGCGGAGACCTTCGGCCTCGCATTTTATAAGGCGCAGGAGGCCGCAGGGTCGAAGCTGCCGCTCGAGGGGAATGTCCTGCTGACCGTTACCGACAAGGACAAGCCGGAACTGCTCCCGATAGCGAGGAAGCTCAAGGCCCTCGGGTTCAATATTTACGCCACCGAGAACACGAGCCGTTTCCTCGACGGAAACCAGGTAAAAAATACCGCGGTGAAGAAATTGCACGAAGGCAGGCCCAACATTACCGACCTGATAAAGAACAGGGAGCTTAACCTTATCGTGAACACTCCCGCCGGCAGGACTAGTAAATACGACGACAGCTATATACGCATCATGGCCATACAGCACAAGGTACCCTATATCACTACAATGGCGGCGGCTTTCGCGAGCGTAGAGGCCATCGAAGAGATAAAGAAGACGGGCATCTCCCCGAAAGCCATACAGGACTATTACAAAGAAAAAGCGTGATAAAACGGAGGCTCGTAATGGAAAAAGAGATAAAGGCGAAGGACCTTAATACGGCGAAATTTATCCGCGAGAAGAGCGCCGAGATCTCGGCTGCGGTGGGCCGCGGGTACGCGATCAACGCGCTATCCGGCGGCGTCGACTCATCGGCCGTGACTATGCTCGGGCATAAGGCGCTCGGGCGCAGGCTCAAGACATATTTTATAGATAACGGGATAATGAGGGAGGGCGAGCCGCAGAAGATAGCCGCCATATTCAGGAAGCTGGGTGTAAGGGTAGAGATAATAGACGCGCGCGGAAAGTTCCTCGCGGCCCTTAAGGGCATTACCGACCCCGAAGAGAAGAGGGAAGCGATAACCCAGACCTTTTATAAGGACGTATTCGGCCTGCTTGTCAGGCAGAGCGGCGCAAAATACCTGTTGCAGGGCACGATATTGACCGATATCGACGAGACGGTCGCGGGGATAAAGAGGCAGCATAACGTGTTCGAGCAACTCGGCATCGACCCGCAGGAGGCTTTTGGATACAAGATAATAGAGCCGCTCGTGCAGCTGCGCAAGGACGGAGTAAGGAAGCTCGCCGCTGCCTGCGGCCTTCCCGTGTCCATTTATAACCGCATGCCTTTCCCGGGCCCGGCGCTATCGGCCAGGATAATCGGCGAAGCCACACCCGATAAGATAGCTACCGTCCGAAAGGCCACGGCGATCCTCGAGAAAGAGCTTGCCGGAGTGAAAGCGTTCCAATACATGGCCATACTCCATAACGACAAGGTGACCGGTATAAGGGACGGCAAGAGGGATTTCGGGTTCCAGGTCGAGATACGTTGCTGGGATTCCGTGGACGCGAGGAAAGCTACGCCCACTAAGATATCGCACGAAAAACTACTGAAACTGGCCGCGAAGATGATAAACGGCGTGCCGGGCGTAGTAAGCGTAACTTATAATATCGCGTCGAAGCCGCCGTCGACTATGGAAGCCGTATAGTATGAAGGGGGCGCTTCTCCTCCTTGTGTCTTTGGCGGTCGCCGGTGCCGCGGGCGTTTCTTATGCCGCCAACAGCGGCATACAGCATACCATAGAAAGCGAGGATTACCTTACCGGCGACTGGGGCGGTATGAGAGAGAAGCTCGAGGAGGCCGGCGTTGATTTCACGAGCAGCTATACCGCCGATGTTCTCGGGAACCCGTCCGGAGGCAAGAGGCACGGCGTCAGGTACAACCACTCCCTGGGCGCGGACCTCATATTCGACCTCGAGAAACTCGCGCATCTCGACGGGCTTCGGTTACACGTATCCGGATTATACAGGGCGGGCCGCAACCTTTCCGAGGATTATATCGGCAACAGGTTTGTCGTATCGAGCATCTACGGTTGCCAGCAGTTAAGGTTGTACGCGCTCAATTTAGAGCAATCGATGTTCGATGACCGTATCGCGCTGAAGATCGGCCGCACAAGCGCCGGCGACGATTTCGCGACCTCCCCGCTTTACTGGATATACGTGAACAACGCCATCGACGGCAACCCGATAAGCCTTCCGATAGACCTTCCGTTCTCGACATACCCAAATGCAGTCTGGGGCGCGCGCCTTAAGGCCAAGCCGTTCGAGCGCGTGGTCTCGCTGACGGGTATATACGACGGCAACGTGGCCCAGGTAGGCAGCAGGGAGTACCACGGCACATATTTCGATATCAGGTTCAAGAAGGGCGTATTCGCCATACAGGAGTTCCAGTACCTTAACAACGGCGCAAAGGGCGACACCGGCATGCCCGGCACCTATAAGATAGGCGGGTATTATGATACCGGAAAGTTCACGAGTTTAGAGGATTCCTCCCAGCGCAGGGGCAATTTCGGAGGATACGTCGCGGCCGACCAGATGTTATACCGCGAAGGCGGGCCCGGCGCCGACCAGGGCTTGACTGCGTTCGGCGCGATAACATTCGCGCCTTCGGAGTACAATGAGTTCCCGTTCTTCATCGACGGAGGCGTATTCTATAAAGGGCTTATACACGGAAGGGATAAGGATATAGCCGCGCTCGGTTTCGCCTACGGCAACTGGAGCGATGATTTCCCGGGTGATCTCTCCCATGAGGCGATGATAGACCTTTCCTATAAAATACAGATCAACGGCTGGATGTACCTCCAGCCGGACCTGCAGTACATATTCCGCCCCGGCGGATCCGGCGATATAGATAATGCGCTTGTCCTGGGCACAAGGCTTGGGATCACTTTCTGACATCCGGAGGGCCGCATGAAAGAGCACCGGCTTGACAAGAGGGTCTATTACCACGACACCGACAGCGGAGGGGTCGTCTACTACGCGAATTACCTGAAGCACCTCGAGGAAGGCAGGACCGAGTTCCTGCGCGTCCTCGGCATAGATACTTCCGAATACGCCAAAAACGGAATACTCTTCCCGGTCGTGCACATCGAGGCGGATTACAAGGCCCCGGCGCGTTACGGGGAGACCTTAAGCGTATATACTTCCGTGGAGAAGGTCGGCAACGCTTCGGTGCGTTTTATCCAGCAGGTAAGGAGGTCGGATACGCTGCTGTTGGACGCGAAAATCGTCTGGGCGTGCGTGGACATCCGGATGAAGGCGAAACCGGTCCCCGCAGAGATCAGGAAGAAACTTACCGAATGGTAGTGCATGAAGCTTAAAGAGACCTATATAAACCTAGCGTTCTCGATGTTCATCGCCGTGATGATACTGCTGCTTTCCGCAGGCGGCGCTATCGAGGGCATGAGGCTCTCGGGGCTGGACATGCTCTTCCGGCTGAGGGGGAGCATCCCTGCGGACCCGAAGATAGTCATAATAGAGGTCACCGATTCGGATATCCTAGGCATAGGCAGGTGGCCCTGGAAGCGGAGCTGGCACGCGGATATGGTCAGCGCGCTTTCCGACCTTGGCGCGAAATATATATACTTCGATACGATCTTCTCCGAGCCGACCACGGAAGAGGAGGACGGCGCCTTCGAGCAGGTCCTCCAGTCCAGCGGCCGGGTATACCTGCCTTTTACGTTCCTTAGCCAGTCGGTAGACCTCGATACCGCGTTCATGCCTATCGAAGGCCTGCGTTCCCGCATAAAAGATACGGGCGCCATGAATCTTTATGCCGATATGGACGGCACGCTCCGCAGGATCCCGCTGGTGTTCCTGACCGACAGGGGGCTCTATCCGCATATCGTGCTCAAGATATCCATGGATTACCTTAACGCTTCGATAAAGGACGTGAGGCCCGGAAAACTCATACTGTCGTCTAAGAGCGGGGATATTGCGCTGCCTTTGGCGGGGCAGAATTCGATGCTGATAAATTGGACGGGAAAATGGGAGAAGAGCTTCAGGAGGTATACTTTCCTTGAGGTCCTCTCCGGATACAAGAATTACGCGGCGTCAAAAGACACCGCGATGAAACCAGCGGATTTCAAGGACAGCATCTGCCTTATAGGGGTCACGGCCAGGGGCATAGGGGAGATAAACCCGACCCCATTCCAGCCGGAGTCTCCGAGGATATCTGCAATAGCCAGCGGCGTGAACGGGATAATCAGCAGGAGTTTCCTGAACATATGCCCCGAATGGCTGAATGTCACGGTATTGCTTCTCATGACGATAATCCCGGCATTTTTCATATTCGGCGAGAAGCCCCTCAGGGAGGCAGCTTTCGTATTCCTTGTCGCCGCCGTCTATTCCGGGTCGGCCGTCCTGCTTTTCAGGAAGGGGATAGTCATGGACATCTCATCCCACCTGACAGGCCTCGCCGCGGCATGCTTCTCCATAGGCGTGTATAATTTCGTGCGCGTCTCGGTCGAGAGGTCGCATTTCCGCAAGATGTCCATCACAGACGGCCTGACGGACCTCTTTAACATTAAATTCTTCAAGACGCTGCTCGAGAGCGAGATAGCGGTCGCGCAGAGGGACCAGACGAAGAAGTTCAGCGTGCTTATGATCGACATAGACCATTTCAAGCAGGTAAATGACACCTACGGCCACCAGATAGGCGATCTTGTGCTAAAGGAGATAGCCGACGTGCTTAGGGGATCGGTCAGGTCCTCCGATGTCGTGGCAAGGTATGGCGGGGAGGAGATCGTAGTCCTGCTCCGCGGAGATTCGTTCGAGGACGCCGCAAATGTCTCGGAAAAGATAAGGAAGGCCTGCGAGAACCACACGTTCAGCGACCTGCACGACAAGACGTTCAACGTCACGATAAGTGTGGGGTACTCGGGCTTCAGGGAAGGCGACAGCGTCGATATGATCATCAAACGCGCGGATGAGGCCCTTTATAACTCGAAAGCCGGGGGAAGGAACCGCGTTTCGGGCTTATAGCCCGCCCACGACCTCTTTTGCCACCTTGGACATAAGGATCTTCTGGGACGTCAGGAAGTTGTGCCTTCCGATCTCCTGCTGTTTCGCGGTATCGTCAAGCAAGCCCTTCAATTTTTCCCTGAATGCCGTCAGCTTATCTGACGGGACCGTCTCTATGTGTATGCCTTCGTTCTCCTTCATGTCGTCGACCTCGGGGGCGGATATCGCGACTATCGGCCTCCCGTAATTGATCGCCTGGTGCACGATGCCGGATGCGCCCGTCAGGAAGAAGTAGGGAATGACCACCACATTGATGCCGGTGAACAGCTCCTGGAGCTTCTCCTCCTTCACATAGCCCTTGAATTCAATGAACGGGAACCGCTTCTTCCCGTCAATTACCCGTTCGACGTGCCCCGGGAAATAAGGGTGGCTCCTGCCCGCGACGATAAGCCTGACGTCGCTGTCTTCCTCGCAGAGGGGTATTAGCAGCTCGAATGCGAAATCGAGCCTTTTGTAGGCGCCGAACTTACCCATTATCAGGACATTCTTTTTTCCCGCCGGTAGAGGGGGCATCTGCCCGAGTTCCGCGAAACAACCGTGCGGTATATAAGTGACGTTCTTCACATGGTATTTCTTTTCGAGCAGGTCCTTATAGAACTTGATGAAGACGAAGACCCTGTTGGCCCTGAGCAGGAGCCATGTCGCGGCATAAAGCCCCGCGCGCTTGACAAGGTCCGTTCCCTTGCCGTAGCGGCTCATGTCGATCCTTTCGTATATGTGGTGCAATACGACATGGGTCCTGAAACCGAGCAGCCGGCATATTACCGGGGCCAGCAGGTTGATGAAAGAGACTATCGGGTTGAACCCGAACGTGGTGAAGAGCAGGCCGAATATAACCAGGTCGGGCTTTTCGGAATACAGCGCGCGGATTATCCGCGCGCCGCTCGTGATGCTTTCGCATTTCCAGGCCCTCTTGACGGTTATGCCTTTATCCTCGGGCTGCGGGGACCTTGATTCCATCGGGGAGAGCGCATTGGCAAGGACCGTTACATTGTAACCGAGCGAGCAGATGCCTTTCGCGAGTTCGCGGTTGTATTCGTTTAGCCCTTCTTTTGACGGGGGATATGCCCCCACTAATACGATCTTTTTCATGTTTTACCAGAATAATTTTGCGCGGCAGTATACAGAATTGAAATTTGTCCTTGCGACATCCGGGAACTCAAGGAAATTGTCGTTCCTGTAACCAACGGTGAATTCGACAGGCGTATCATACCTTACCGCATTGTTGCCCCTGAGCACCATGGGGCTCAGTTTTCCCTTATAGCTCAAGCTGATATCTGAGGTCAGGTAATTATATTTATTAATGTCGAAATCCGTGAAATATCCTACGGTGCCCTTCGTGCTTATGCTGTCGTTGAATGAATATACGAGGCCCGTCTCCGGCCTGTATATGACCACGTTCTGGTCATTCTGCATGTTCAGGTAGTCCTTGTGGTATATGAACTTGTTAAGCATGACCCACCTTAGCCTGCGATTGAGCCGCTTATCGAGTTCGGATATGAACTGGAGCCTCAGGTCGCAGTCCTCGGACGGATGCTGTATAGTATAGTTGGCCGTGAGCTCCGCGGAATGCCACGAGGTATCGGAGAATATATTCGTGAACTTCAGCCTTCCCTGGTGCGTATCGAGGTCCCTGTTCGAGGAGACGAAATCCCCGTAGCCGTATACGTATTCGGACTCGATATAGAACTTGCCGAATACGGGGCATGCGAGCGCGCGCACGGCGGGGGAGTACATATCGATGTTGAATTCGGAAGTGAACGCGCTGCGTATGTCGATGTCGCTGCCCTGCAGGTACGCATATTTGAAATAAGGGTAAACAGTAAGGTCGCCGAGCAGAGGAGTGTAGAACGTATTCTCGAGCTCCAGCATGTAGTATGTCCTCTGTTTTTCGACGAGGGGGTCTATCCTCGCGTAGCTCTTGTCTATCTCGTAATAGAAATGAGCGAGAGGGAAGTATTTCTGCGGCTGGTATGTTATCTTCGCATCTACTTTGTCCCTGCGAGTGTCATGCGGGACCTGGAGCTCATCCGCATCCTCGACGTCTATTCCGGATGATTTTGTGCCCCTGAGCATATTCTCGATGTTGCTTATCTCGGAATAGAACTCGTTAGTGGCCGATCCCGAGAGGTAAGGGGTAACGCGGTAGCCGTCGAAATCCGTCTTGAAGTAAATGTCCCTGAAATCCCTGTTCTCGAGGTATTTGGTCTTCCCGGGATTGACGGTATCAAGGTAGCGCCCAGCGTACTCTAAACTTTTCCTGTAATACCGCCTGTCCCTGTAATGGTATGCGGTGGCTTTGAGAAGCCTCGGATTATCCGGGTCGAGCGCGAGCCCCGCCTGGAGGTCATTTTCGGCGTCCCGGATCCTGCCGAGCGTCCTTAAGTTCCACGCCTTCGCCTCGTATATGCCGGGTTCGTTTGAGTTCAGTTTTACGGCAATCGCGTATTCCTGCTCCGCCTCCTTGAATTTGCCCTCGGAAGCGTATATGCTTCCCTTTGCGACATGCAGTTCATAAGTGTCCTTCAGCGATTGCGCCTTGGAAAGCGTGTTTATTGCGGAGGCCGGGTCGCCGATCCTGTGGTACGCGTCGGCCAGCATCGTCATTATCCATACATAATTGTCTATCTTCGCGGGGGATGACGGCAACGCGACGGAAAGGGTCGCTCCCGCGAGATCGATCGCCTCGGAATATTCCCCGGCCGCGAGCAGCCCGGACATATGCGCGCGGAAACCCTCCCGGGTGCCCCTGCCGGAATCTATAAGCGCGGTCTCTATCTTCATCAGCAGGAACGGGAGTTTGTCTTTTTCAGGGACCTTCGGCAGGACGGAGTCTATATAGGCGAACGCTTCGCGTGTCCCGCCATTGGCTAAAAAGCCGTCGATCGTCTTGAGCGCTATATAGCGCATGTAATAGCTCTCGACATCCCTGCCGTCGGCGTTTTCCGCGCATAAACAAGGCCGGAAGACCGATAGTAAGGCTGCGACCGCCAGCAATATTAATGTTGCCCTAGAATTTCCCATATGCCCCGCCTAATGGCCCGTATATTATGAAAAAGATGAAGACTGCCAGCGAACCCGTTCCCCACCATATGTCATCGAAACCCCGTTTCGGGTTCTCGTACTGAATCTTTGCCGGGGGCACTTGCACGGAGGCCTCCCACAGGTATACGCCGCATTCGAACCTCTTGATGAGCTTCCAGCCGCTGTTGAAAAGCATCGGGTTGTAGTCGATATCGTTCGACAATATGTACTTCAGCGAATATTTTTCGGGGGAGTTGATGATATTCTTCAGGGCGGATATCGCGTCCTCGCCGTAATATTTTATGTTGTCCAGTTTTTCTATCGGCCTGTCCCTTGTTATGTCCGGGCCCCGGACCTTGTTGAAATTCCCATCGAGGGTCGGCGCCTTCGTATCCATGCTTAGTTCGCTCATCTGGTCGCCAAGGCCCAGCGTAATGTAATAATAGCTATCGTTCGGCGGGGTGTCGAGGAATGCGATGATCTCCCGCAGGTCGACCCTGTCCGGGAGGAAGGTTATTTTCCTGTCTATCTGGAGCAGGCCTATATAAGAGCCGATGTAGAGGATCAGCACGGCCGCGAGCATTTTCCTGCTGCGCTTGTAAAGGACGGCGAGGTAACCGCCGAGCATCGGCGTGAACAAGAGCAATGACCAGAACATGAACCTGTCGAAGGTCAGCGTATCGAACATCTTTGCCCCGAGGATAAGACCCGGAAGCGGGGTAGTCCCCCCAAGCCCCAGAACGAAGAGCCCGAACCACCAGACATTGACCAGCGTGCGGCGCGAGAACCTCTTAAAAAGGAACGCCGCGGGTATAAATATGCAGTTAACGCCGTAAGGCAGCAACAGGTTCACCTTGAAGGCGAAATTGTTCGAAAAGATGCTCTCGCGGCTCAGATGCGGGACGACGGTTGTATGCGGGGCGTTTATGAGCTCTTTAAGGAAAGGGTACATCACTACTATAAAGAGCAGGGCCGCGGGGGCCACCGCGAAAAAAGCGCGTTTTACTATCTGCAGGTAGAGAGCGCCGCCGCGCGGAGCCGAGACGAGCGTATACGCGAAAACGAGCGTCATTAAAGAGGGCAGGCCGTAGAAGAACGAGAAAGAGTGCATGCATCCGATGATCACGAAACAGAGCGCGAAGAGCACGGCGTGCCGGACCCTGCCGGTCTTTAAGTACATGAAAAAATATACGCTCGCGAAGAGCAGGAATACCGATGCGGTAAGCGTCGTGATCTGCCCGTACTTATAAATGAGAAGGTAGAAGATCGTGAAGAATACGGAAGCGAGAGTCCCGAGCAAAGCGTCGGTCTTATTGGCCCATATCCTGCAGAAGCTGTACATCGCGACAGGGAAACAGAACATGAATGCGACGAGGACTATCGCGGTGGAAACGGCGGGGGAGAAGAGGAACATGAAAGCCGCCAGTATCTGGTGGGTCAGCGGAGGATAGATGGCCTGGGAGAAGCCGCCGTACCACTTGTAATTATAAAGGTTGAACCAGTCCTCGCGGTAATGTTTCGCGAAGAACATATGCGTGAATATATCGTAGCTCCAGAGCCAGAGGCCCCATATAATATACGGCATGTTCACGGCGCAGTTTAAAGCGCCGAGCAGCGCTACTTTTTTTTCGGGCCTCGTCAGCATTTCTTGAGGATCCTCCTGAGCCTGAATATGCTGAAGAACATGTCGATGGAATCCCGCACTATCCTGACCCTCGTCTCGCGCCGGTTTACCCAGTGCACGGGCACTTCCTTGATCTTATAGCCCTTCTTGATAGCGATGCCGAGCACCTCGATATCGAAGGCGAACCTCCTGATCTTCTGTTTCCTGAAGAGATACCTCGCGGCGTCCCCTTTGAATATCTTGAACCCGCACTGGGTATCGTAATACCCGTCAAAGAGGAACGTCCTTACCAGCAGGTTGAACATCCTTCCCATCGCGCCCCTGAGCCATGTCTGGCGTATGAGTTTCTTCGATTCCTTCAATCCGCGGGAGGCTATGACTATATCGTACTCGGGGATGAACGCGGACATCTTCTCGAACTCGCGCAAAGGCGTAGAAAGGTCCGTATCCGTTATAAGCACGATATTGCCGCGCGACTGCAGGACGCCTCTCCTGAGGCTGTATCCCTTGCCCCTGTTGACCCTGTTCCTGATGAGTTTTACGTGGCGGCCGCCGTGATGTGTTGCGGCGAACTCTTCGACCTTGCCGCTCGTTCCGTCCCTGCTGCCGTCATCAACGACGATCAGCTCGAACGGCGCCTCCCTGCGGCTGAAGTATTCATAACAATCCTTCAGCGTCTTATTTATGTAGCGGGCTTCGTTCAGGGCCGGTATTACCACCGATATCATTTACGCCTCCTTTTGCCGTGTCCGGTAAAACGCTTTGCCAGCGGGAGGAGGAGGGTGGCTAAAGCGAGCAATATGAGCACCGATATAGTAAGCACCGCGGCGCGCATGTCCTTAGCGGATACCGATATCCTCTCGGATACGCTCGTGTCTCCCGAGCGCAGCATTACGAGGTATTCCCCGCGCGGGACCGTCTTGCCGTTGTTATCCCTGCAATCCCAGTAAAAGACATGTCCTCCGGAGGAGAATTTCTTCGCGCCGGCAAGTGTCCTTACCGCGTTGCCAGAGATATCAAGGACTTCGAGCGACATCCCGGCCTCCACGTCGTTGTATATTGCGATCTTAACCGTTCCGGTCGCGTCGGTGCACGGTACGTATACCCGGTCCGGATAGATGATCATCCTCTTTGGAATGAGCTTCGAAGCGGGTTTAACGGAACCGTCCAGCCCTATCATGCCGAAATGCCTTTCGCGTTCCTCGATCTTCGTGCCGTTTGGATGGTCGTATAACGTCCAAACGAAGAAGCCGTCGATGTCGCCGCCGAATACGGAGGCCAGCACGGAAGAAAAATAATCGTCCTGCACCTCATTCGCGGGAGCCCTAAAGGAACGGATCCCCGATGTCGTGAAACCGAATTCCTCGAGCAGTACCGGCCTGCCTTTAGCGATGAACTTCGCGGAATCGATCGCGGCGGGAAGTTTTTCGGCCGCCGCATAGAAATGGAAGGAGAGGATATCGCACTCCGCGGTGGCGTTTCCCGGAGGAGGGTTCAGGTAACCGACCGTTATAAGGTGGTTCGGGTCGAGAGAGCGCACCTTGGTTATCATGCGGCTTATGCATTCATTGACGACGCCGCTGTTCAAGTTGAACCCGTAATCGAGGTCCGGCTCGTTCTTTACGTCCCAGCAGAGGATCGCGGGGTCGTTCGAGAAGAGTGGCACGAGCGACTCGAGGTGCTTGTCGATCTTATGGTAGTTCCAGGAGGAATAGAATGTTCTCGGGTCTATGCGGTCGAAGAGCGTGACGATGACCCTGAGGCCTTCATCCGCCGCGGCAGATAATACCATGCTTAATTTAGCGGCCGCGCCGTTATCGAGGTTCTCCCTGCCGAACGAATCATACTGCAGGAAGATCCTAACGCAGTTGAATCCCATCGAACGCGCCGTCCCGAGGTCCCGGCGGACCTCCGCGGCGTCAAAACCGCTCCAGAAGTCGTTCCAGACCTTTCCCTTAGTATAGTAGTTGATGCCCCTTATGAAGAGCCGGCTGTCGCCGGAATAGAGATGGCCGTTCTTTACGGTAACAAAGTCCGTGGACGCGGCTGTAGAGTTCAGGATGAATAGTGAAACAAACAGAACAAAAATTCTCCCCTTGACTCCATAGATCATATTATAGAGTCCCATGCGCCCATTATAACCGCGCCGCAGGCGGTTTGGCAAGATAATATTTCTAACCAGTTGACATACCTATAGTTATTGGTATAATAAGGTCAATGACAGAAGAAATTACGCAAAAAAGCCAAAGGGCGATCGCAGGGACGGTATTCCGTATCATCGCGGGCATAGTAATCGTCATATTCCTCATCGAAGCGGTGCTTAACCTCTCCAACCTGGTCTCCGGGAACCTACGCCGCCGCGATTTTATCGAAAAAACGGTAAAGAAGGGGTCCTTCAGGATAATCTGCATAGGCGATTACCCTTCCGCCGAGTCCAATAAGCTCTATGCCGGACAGATCTCCTCCGCGCTTAAGAAACTCAAGCCCGCCGTGAATTTCGAGGTGATCAACCTTGTCACAGGGGGAGCGAATTCACTGCGCGTCCTCGAATCCCTTAATGTCGAATTGGAGAGCTACAAGCCCGACATGGTCATCGTAACGATGGGTGTCGATGACGAAGGCAAGCGCATACCTTACCCGTCGTCATTGGGCAACCGGGCGGGTTCATTTTTCAGGGCGTTCCAGATTTATAAGGCAGGCAACAGGCTCTTCTCAGGCATAAGGCCGTCCGGGCTCGGCGTATGTTATGCGGAGGAGCAGAAGAACACGGGAACCGCGGCGACATACCTTGAGCTCGGGTGGGTATACCACGACCGCGGGGAATACGAAAAAGCCCTGGAAGAGTTCAATAAGGCCGCAGAGCTGGACCCGAACGACAGCAATGTCTACGTCGGCCTCGGCTGGTGCCACAAGGAACTTCTTAACCTCTCCGAATCCGATAAATATTTTACGAAAGCCCTCGAGATAGACCCCGAGAATGATGCGGCTTATGTCGGCCTCGGCTGGCTCTATAAAGAGAGCGGCAATTACGTCCAGGCCCAGGAGATGTTCAAGAAAGCCATAGAGATGCATCCCGACGATACCGAATTGTATAAGGAGATCGGTTCGCTGAGGAAAGAGACCGAGAACCTCGTGCGCTCTAAGGCGATGTTCATGAAAGCCCTCGAGATAAATCCCGAGAACGACGGCGCCTATATGGCGCTCGGATGGCTTTACCAGGACCTCGGCAATCTCCTCCAGGCCGAAGAGATGTTCAACAAGGGAGCGGAGTTTAGCCCGAAGGACTACGAGCTGCTCGAGGAACTGCTGACGCAGGGGTCGTTGCACAGCAAGGAGAACATAGTAAAGGCCGAAGAGTACTACAACAAGGCGCTCTCGATCAACCCGCGCAACGACGGAGCGTTCGTAGGGCTCGGGTACGTATATAAGGAGAAGGGGAACCTCGAAAAATCCGAGGAAGCGTTCAAAAAAGCTATAGACATGAACCCGCGCAACAGCGGCGCTTATGTCGCGCTTGGGTGGTATTACAAGGAGCAGAGGAACATAACGCAGGCGGGCAGGATGTTCAAGAAAGCCCTCGAGATAAATCCGAGGGACGATGGCGCCTATCTCGGGCTCGGATGGGTTTACGTCGACCGCGTCAACCTGTTCCATACCGAATCGATGTTCAAGAAGCTCATCGAGCTCGACCGCAAGAACTACCGCCTCTATTTCATCCTCGGTCTTTTTTACAGGGAGAGGAAGAGGGTGGCTGAGGCGGAGGAGATGTTCAAGAAGGCGATAAACCTGAACAGCAAGGACCACCTGCTCTTTCTCGAGCTCGGCAGGTGTTACAGGGCCGAGGGAAGGATGAGCGAGGCAGAGAGCATGTTCAGGAAAGCGATAGAGCTGGACCCGCAGGACGACAGCGCATATAACGAGATCGGCCGCTGTTTCCTCGACAGGGGAAAGGCCCTCGAAGCGAAGGAGTCTTTCACGAAGGCGATAGAGGCGAACCCGAAAAGCGACGACGCCTATGTAGGCCTCGGGCTGTGCCTCAGCGAAGAAAAGTTCTACGTAAGCGCGAATACGAATTTTGAGGAAGCGCTGAAGATAAACCCGTCGAACAGCAACGCCTATGCGGGCCTCGGCTGGCTCCACAGGACCAGGAGGGAATTCGATAAGGCGGAAGAGTCGTTCAAGAAGGCGATCGACCTCAACGCGTCTAACAGCGACGCGTATGTAGGCCTCGGGTTTATCTATATCGACAAGGCCGACCCGGCCATGGCAGAGAAGGCATTCAAGAACGCCATAGACGTATATCCCGCCAACAGCAGGGCGTATTCCGGCCTCGCGCAGATATACGAGGCCGGTGGCAATTCGGTGGAGGCGGAGAAGGTCCTGCAGACGTCGTACAGGGTGAACCCGATAGATATAGAATCCTACCTTGGCCTCGGGCGCTTCTACATCGAAAAGGGTGAGATAGCTAAAGCCGAAGAGATGTACTCCAAGGCCCTCGAGGTAAACCCTTACAATGAGGAAGCCATAATAGGCCTCGGTTCGGTCTACAGGAACAGGGGAGATTTCAAGAAAGCCGAGACGATATACGAGAGGCTCATGGTAAAGGCCAGGAGCAGCGATAACGCTTATATAGGCCTCGGCCAATTCTATAAGGACAAGGGCGACCTCGCGAAAGCCGAGGCGATGTATTTGAAGGCCCTCGAGGTCAACCCCTTCAACGAAAACGCCGTCGCGGGGCTCGCGCTGATCTACAAGGACAGGGGCGACCTCGCGAAAGCCGAGGAGATGTACTCGAAAGCCCTCGGCATAAATCCCTATAACGAAAGCGCGCTGGCGGGGCTCGGGATCGTCTACAAGGACAGGGGCGACCTCGCGAAAGCCGAGGAGATGTACTCGAAAGCCCTCGGCATAAATCCCTATAACGAAAGCGCGCTGATAGGCCTCGGTTACGTATACAAGGGCAAGGGGGACCTGTCCAAGGCCGAGGAGATGTTCAACAAGACGATAAACATCAACCCGTCCAACAAAGAAGCGTACAAGGCCCTCGCGTCGAGCTACAGGGAGGGCGGGAATTACGCGCTTGCCGACGAGATATTCCGGAAGGCGGTAAAGGCTACCGCGAATAACGATATGGCTTACGGGTGGATGGGCGTATTCTATTATGAATCCGGTTATTTCGGGATTGCCGACCAGTATTTCCGCAAGGCCGAAAAGATCAGGATGGGGTATTACAATCCCGTCACAAGGAACTGCTATTACCGCATAAAGGAATTGCTCGCGAAGGACAAAGTCATCCTGGCATGTTCACAGTATCCTTTAAGGGACGTGGGTTCCCTCGAGAAGATGCTCCGGCCCGAGGAAGAAGGGGTCATATTCATAGATAACGACAAGGCATTTAAAAAAGCCCTGAAAAAAGACAAGCACACAGTGTATTTCTCGGACATGTCCGCCGGAGATTTCGGCAACCTCACGGAAAAGGGTTCAGAGCTCCTCGCGAATAACGTCGCGAAGGCGATAATAGAGGCGCTATTTTAATGGAAGTCCTGAAGCTGGCGCAGGCGCTCATGGTCCTGAATATCCTGCCTTTTGCCGTCCTGTACACCCTTTCATTGGCATTCAATGACCTGTTGTTCGTGCTTTTCTATGCCGCCGTATCCTTTCTGCTTCTGGACGCGATACTGGAATTTTTCAGGCCCGACTGGGTCAAGGCCGTCTCGGGACATGCCGGGCCGGTTTTCAACAAAGATACGCTTGAAATGCTCCGGCTCGGGAACAGCCACGCGTCCGACGAGATGGGCATACTGCTTGACGAGATCGAGGGCGGCAGCCTCGGCGAATGCTGGTTCAGGATGAAGAAGCTTTATATGGAGCGTTTCGCATGGGCCGTGAAGGAAGTTCCCATGCTGTTTGCCTCGAAGGGCACAGGAGCGGGCATAAAGGCCTGCTGGTTCATGCTGCTTACCTGGAAGGAGTTCCGCGCCGCGGCATTTTATTCCCTCTCCCCGGTCCTGCTGGCCATGTGGGCATATAAAGGGGAGTTTGAGTTCCCGTTCAATTGGTTCGTCATATCCTCCTTAGCGATCATCGTTGCGAGCGGTGTCTACGAGGCGATATCGGCCTGCCTGGGCCCGTCCGATACCGCCAAAGCCCGCAATATATCATTGCATCTGCTGTTATACGCGCCCTTTCTTCTCTTCAAGTTTTTCGTTAAATTAGCCGCCGTCAGGGACGAGCTCGCGGGGGAACCGAGGCCTGGAAATGACAAGGACTGAAAAGTGCCTGATAGGCCGCGGCATAAAGATCTCCGACTCGAAGATGTTCCGTGAGGACAAGATATGGGCGAAGTACAGCAGGGACAAGGTGGACATCGGCGAGAAACTCGCTTCCGTGATCAGGGTACTGCATAAGGAATTCCCGGTCAACAGGCCGCTCAGGGCGCTTTCTGTCGGGTCGAGCAACGAGCCCCAGTTCCGTATCCTCGAGGCGGTTTTCCGCGGCGGGCTCTACCTGCTGGATATCGAGAAGTCCGCGCTCGAAGTCGTGAACGAGCGGATAAGGCGCCAGTCCCTCGACCATGTCGGGACGATCGTGGGCGATTACACGAAGATCTTCTCGGACAAGAGATGCACAGGCAGTTTCTACAAAAAGATCCTAGGGGGGCGCCGCGTGGAATTGGTCGCGCTATATCACAGCATGTATTACTGCCAGGAGCCGGGCTGGGACGGACTGTTCGAAAACCTTTACCGCAGGATACTCGCGCCGAAGGGCGCCATTCACGCGGTCATGATGGCTTCGAAGAGCGACGACGAATACACGACTAGCTGGCTTTACGGCCATTTTGCCGGGAAGTATTTCGGCTGCCATAACGACCAGGACCTCTGGCATTTCAAGAGGGAGCTCGAGACAGATCCGGTGTTCGCCGGGTCCAGGATCTCGATAAAGAGGAGCCGCGTCTCATTCTTCGTCGACGATTTCGAGGAGTTCATGGCGGTCATCTGGATGATAATGCT
>JAKLIT010000150.1 GCA_022709465.1 Candidatus Omnitrophota bacterium
CGCTCGCGGCGGCCACAATAATATTCATGCCGCTCGTCCTCGTCTGTATCTGGCTCGGGCCAAAGTTCCCGCTCAATATGCCGCCCCTGTTCGGCATGGACCTGCGCACGACCTGGGATGTGCTGCTGCTCATATACTGTTTTATCGCGGCGGTAATACCGGTCTGGCTGCTGCTGCAGCCGCGGGGCTATCTCGGGGGTTTCTTCCTCACGTTGACGGCGGGCGCGAGCCTTATCGGAATAATCGTCGGACATTTCACGCAGAAACTCGTCATAAACTATCCCGCGTTTACCGGATGGGTGAACCCGGGCGGGTTGCCGTTGTTCCCGCTGCTGTTCACGACGGTCGCGTGCGGCGCGTGTTCGGGTTTCCACGCGCTCGTCTCGTCGGGAACGACGTCCAAGCAGGTGGCCAGGGAGCCGGACGCGAAGATCATCGGGTACGGCGGCATGCTGCTGGAGAGTTTTGTCGCGATAACCGCCCTCGGGACGCTGCTGCTGCTGACGAAGACGCAGGCGCAGGCCCTCGGCAGCCCCGACCAGATATACGCGAACGGCATAGCCACCTTCCTGAACAGCTTGGGGATAGACAGGGAGTTCGCGCTTACGTTCGCGCTGCTCGCGTTTGCGACATTCGTGTATGATACCCTCGACGTCTCGACGAGATTGGGGCGATACATATTCCAGGAGCTGACGAATATACGCGGCAAGGTAAGCTTGTACGTATCGGCGTTCGTGACGCTGCTGTTGCCGGCCTTCTTCGTCACGAGCAAGATGACCGACGCGCAGGGCAAGGCCATCCCGGCCTGGTCGCTCTTCTGGACCGTCTTCGGTTCGAGCAACCAGCTGCTGGCGGCGATGGTGCTTTTAGGCCTTAGTATATGGCTCTTCAGGAGGAGGAGGAATTACGCGGTGACGCTTATCCCGGCCGTATTCATGACATTCGTCGCGCTGACGTCGTTGACGGTGGTATTGAGGCCTTGGATAATAAAGCATATCGCCGAGAACAGGTTCATACCGGAGCCCCTCGTGATCACCTGCTCGATACTTTTGTTGTTGTCGTTCTTGCTGATAATAGAGGACATAATGATATTCTTAAAAGGGAACAAGGATGAGCACAAAAAGACCGGCGCCTGATTTCCATGAGATAGCCGTTATCGGCGGCGGCCCCGCGGGCATCATGGCCGCGATCCGCGCGGCGGAGCTCGGCAAGGACGCGGTGCTTATAGAAAGGAACAGGTCCCTCGGGCGCAAGATACTCATAACGGGCAAGGGCAGGTGCAACCTCACGAATTCCGCGGATATCGACTCATTCATGGGCAAGTTCGGCAGGAACGGGCAGTTCCTCAGGTCGGCGTTCAACGTCTTCTTCAACGAGGACCTGATGGAATTCTTCCGAAAGAACGGCCTCGGCGTGAAGGTCGAGCGCCAGGGGAGGGTATTCCCGTCGGACGACAGGTCGATGTCCGTCGTGAAGGCCCTCGAGAAGTCCCTGCTCGGGAACAAAGTGCCCGTAATGCTCGAAGCGCGCGTGATGGAGATAAGGCACGACGCGGGGATCTTCACGATAAAGCTCGCCGGCGGCGGCGAGGTGATGGCGAAGAAGGTAATACTCGCGACGGGCGGGGCGTCCTACAAGGCGACCGGCTCGACCGGCGACGGGTTTCATTTCGCGAAACTGCTCGGGCATACGTTCAACCCGCTCAAACCGGGGCTCGTCCCGCTCAAGACCAGGGAGAAATTTGCCGCGGAAATGCAGGGGCTGACACTGAAGAACATAAAGATAACGTTCGAATGCGACGGCAAGAAGATCGCATCCGATGTGGGCGAGCTGCTCTTCACACACTTCGGGGTCTCCGGCCCGCTCGTGCTCGACATGAGCGCGCAGGTGGTAGCACTTCTCGACAGCAAAAAACCCGTTTACATATCCATCGACCTTAAACCGGGCCTCACCGAAGGGCAGATAGATAACAGGATACTCCGAGATATCGGCGAGCATGGCAGCATAAGTATCAGGACGATGCTGAAGGAGATGCTCCCGGTGAAGATGGTACCTGTATTCGCGGGGCTGTTGAAACTAGATTCGGCGAAGAGGATAAACCAGCTTACCGCGGCCGAAAGGCGCGGGATTGCCGGGCTGATGAAGTCGTTCGTCCTTACGGTGACGGAGCCGCTGCCCCTCGAAGAAGCGATGGTGACCTGCGGGGGCATACCGGTAAAGGACATTGACCCGAGGACTATGGCTTCGCGGATAGTGCCGGGGCTGTATTTCGCCGGCGAGATGATCGACGCGTCGGCGCCGAGCGGCGGGTATAACCTGCAGCAGGCGTTCTCGACGGGTTACCTTGCGGGGGAGAGCGCCGCTAATGCGTAAGATAATCCTCGCTTCGCAATCGAAGCAAAGGCAAAGGCTGCTTAACCAGATAGGGCTGGATTTCGTGACTGCGGGTTCCGACGCGAAAGAGGATGCCTCGCTCAGGCCCGGCCAGGGCTGCGCCTCGCTCGTGATGGCAAACGCGATGAGGAAGGCCGAGGACGTGGCGAAGAGGCACCGCTCCGGGGTCGTCATAGCGGCGGATACGGTGGTCCTATCGGGCAGGAAGATAATAGGGAAGCCGAAGGACCTCTCCGACGCCTTCAGGACACTGAAGCTGATCTCACGGAAGCCGCAATGGGTATATACGGGCATGGCGGTCATCGATATAGACAATAAAAAGGTTCTCGCGGATTACGAGAAGACGAAAATATATATGTACCGCCTGAGCGACAGGCAGATAAGGAACTATTTCAGGAAGGTCTCTCCGATGGACAAGGCTGGCAGTTTCGACATCCAGGGGCTCGGCAGCATATTCATAAACAGGATAGAGGGGTGTTTCAATAACGTGATCGGGCTGCCCCTCGCGAAACTCGCGAAGATGCTCAAGAAGATAGATATAGACCTCTTCTCATAAGATATGGACGACGCAAAGAAGTCATATAGCGGGTATTACAAGGGCCTCGGCAGCGCGATAGGCGGAGACGAGAGGTTCCGCTGGGTCAACGACTGCCTGCTCGAGGGCATCAGCGGCAAGGCCGTGCTCGATGTCGGATGCGGCGAGGGCTCGCTGCTGCGCATGCTCAAGGAGAAGGGCAACAGCGTGTACGGCATAGACGCCTCGCAGAGCGGGCAGGAGGCCTGCCGCGCAAAAGGAGTGGAGTGCGCGGTCGTCGATATCAGCTCGGAGAAGTTCCCGCTCAAGGACGACAGTTTCGATATTGTGCTCTGCCTCGAG
>JAKLIT010000151.1 GCA_022709465.1 Candidatus Omnitrophota bacterium
AGCGCTATTATTATGAATATCTGCATTTTATCCTGTCTCCTCGACGGAAGCTATCGCGTAAGCCGCTATCGCTTCGCCGCGGCCGATTGCGCCCACGCCTTCCTGCGTGGTCGCCTTTACGTTCACCCTAAGCTCTTCTATGCCGAGGACCGAAGCGATCGTCTTCCTCATCTTCGCCTTGAAGGGCACGATCTTCGGCTCTTCCATTATAAGCGTTGAATCGACGTTGACTATCCTGAACTTCTCCTTCGCGGCGAGTTCCGCGACCCTGTGCAGCAGCTCCAAACTGCTTATCCCCTTGAACTGCGGGTCATTGTTCGGGAAATGGATGCCTATATCATCCTTTCCCATAGCGCCCAATATCGAGTCGCATATCGCGTGCAGCAGGACGTCCGCGTCGGAATATCCCTCAAGCCCCTTAATATACGGTATCTCGACGCCGCCGAGGAAGAGCTTGCGCCCCTCGACGAGCCTGTGTATGTCGTAACCGAGCCCCGCCCTCATTTTACACCTGCCAGTATCTTCGCGTGCTTCAGGTCTTCCTGGGTGGTAATCTTTATATTGTCCTGCGACCCGTCGACAACCTTGACCTTTATGCCGATGCGCTCGGCGAGGACCGCGTCGTCCGTCGCCGCGTCCGCGGCCGCGTCGGGAAGGAAAGCCCTGTCGTAAGCCCTCAGCAGTATGTCCTTGCGGAACGCCTGCGGGGTCTGGACCTCCACGAGCGTCTCGCGGTCGAGCGTCGCCGCGACGAAATTCCCTTTCTCTACCTGTTTGATGGTCGGCTTCACGGGCAACCCGGGTATCGCGGCGCCGAACGTATCAGCCGCGTCGACGACAGACGATATCAGCTTGTTGCTGATGAAAGGCCTGCAGCCGTCGTGGACTATCACGCACTCCGAATCCTCGCTGACCGAGGCGAGCCCGCTCTTGACCGAATCCATGCGGCGCTTCCCGCCGGCGACTATATCCTTTATCTTCTTGAACTTGCCTTTCTTGGCGAGCAGGCGGGCTTTGGGCAGGTCCGCCTGGTGGACAACGATGATTATCTCGCTTACGATGCCGGAGGCCTCAAGCGCCTTCAGCGTATGCGCGAGTATGGGCTCCTTGCCCAGCGCAACAAAGGCCTTATGCGCCTTTGCCTTCATCCGCTCGCCTTTTCCGGCGGCGGCAACTATCGCGGCCACCTTCATCTTCTTCTCTCCTATCGCTGTGATTCAACCTTCGCGAATATCATCCTGCCTGCGGCGGTCTGCAGCACCGACGTCACAAGCACCCTTGCCGTATGCCCTATCAGCTGTTTCGCGTTATCTATCACGACCATCGTCCCGTCATCGAGGTACGCGACCGCCTGGTTATACTCCTTGCCTTCCTTGACGATCTTTACCTCCATGAGCTCGCCCGGTATAACGACCGGTTTAAGCGCGTTGGCCAGTTCGTTGATGTTCAGGACCGATACCCCCTGCAGTTCGGCTATCTTGTTCAGGTTGTAGTCGTTCGTGAAGACCTTTGCCGACAGTACCTTCGCGAGCTTTATCAGTTTCGCGTCGACTTCCGCGATGTCCGGGAAATCGTCCTCGTGTATCTTCACCTCGACCGCGCCCGACTTGCGTATCTTGTTGAGCATATCGAGCCCGCGCCTTCCGCGGTTGCGCTTTATTGGGTCCGCTGAGTCGGCTATCTGCTGCAGTTCCTTCAGCACGAACCGCGGTATGATAAGTATGCCCTGTATGAACTTCGTATGGCAGATATCGGCTATCCTGCCGTCTATTATTACCGACGTGTCGAGAAGCGCTATCTCCTCGCGCTGGCCTTCCCTCTTCAGCTTGATATAAGGTATTATGATATTGAACTCGTCCTTGCCCCTTACCGCCATTACCATTCCGAGGTATGCGAATATCAGTATTAGAAGGCCGTTGAACTCCGCCCTGATGTCGTCTTCCATCGGTATCAGCTTGAATACGCCTATAATGAGCCACGCGAACAGGATGCCGAATACGATCCCGAAGACCGCCGACGAGAGCCCCTTGACCGAGATCCTCTTCGTCGAATATTCAAGCAGGATGATTATTCCCGCTATCACGACCCCGACGCCTACGCCTATCGTCTGCGAAAGGGCGCCTATCCTCAGGGTGTCCCCGAGCTGGTAGCCCATCAGCCCGCAAAGTAATACAAAAAAAGACCTTACGATAGTAAATGTCATTTCTGGCCCCTGGGTTTCTGGAGAAGTTTCCACGGATGCGCCTTGAGGTCTTTCACAAACGCATCCAATTCGTTATAGAGGCCGTCGTCCATGAACAATTTCCCGACGGTGCCTTCACCCGATTTTACCTTGTCCATTACGACGTTCGCGGAAGCCATGAACTTCCTTATGTCGAGCATCGTCGCCTTGAACGCCGCCTGCGTCTCCGGGTCACCGACGAGGGTGTTCAGGTGCTTTATCGTATCACCGAGGCCGTTGGCTATCTCATAACCCTTCTGTGTCAGTTTCTCCATCGGGACCGATTCCCTGCCGGCGAGCATCCCGCCGGGCCTGATGACCTCGCTGCCGGGGGTCCCCGGGATGATCTCGACGTATTTCTCGCCAATGAGGCCCAATGTATTGATAAAGGCCTCCGCGTCCTTTTCGACCTTCGCCTTCTTGTCGAGGCATACATAAAGGTCGACGGCGGTCTTCTTGGCCTGTTCGTCCCTGACTATCTCTATATTCTTTACCTCGCCAAGCTGGACGCCCGCCACCCTCACGGGCGCGGAGATCTCGATGCCGTTGGCGAAATCGAAACGGACTTTTATAGTGTACCTCTGCTGGGAATATTTTATCTCCTGGGCCATGAATATCATGGATATCCCGATGGCTATGCCTATAGCCACGAATATGCCGACCTTGAACTCGAGGTCCATCCTCCTCTTCATGCTCTCCTCCTGGAATATATTATCATGAGTCCTCTGTTATCGGGCCCTTGGCGGCCCCGGTTATAAACTGCTTTACTATAGGGTTTGATGTGTTCTTAATCTGCTCGGGCGTGCCCGACTCGACTATCTTTCCCTTATAGAGCATCGCGATCCTGTCGGCTATCTTGTATGCCGAGGTCATGTCATGCGTCACCGCGATGGCCGTCGTCTTCAGTTTTGACTGCAGGCCCTTTATGAGGTCGTTGACCGCGTCCGCCATTATCGGGTCTACGCCGGTCGTCGGCTCATCGTAGAGTATTATCTTCGGGTCCATGCATATGGCGCGCGCGAGACCTACGCGTTTGCGCATGC
>JAKLIT010000152.1 GCA_022709465.1 Candidatus Omnitrophota bacterium
AACAGCTGGTTGCTGGAGCCGAATACCGTCCAGAAGAGCGACCATGCCGGGATGACATTGCCCTGAGCATCGGTCATCTTGCTCGTCACGAACAATGCCGGCAGCAGCAGCGTCACGAACGCCGAGACATACATGCTTACCTTTCCGCGTATATTGGTTAGCTCCTGGAAGATGTAGCGCCCCAATCTCGTGGCGACATCGAGCGTATCGTAAACGAAAGTGGCGAACGCCAGCAGCGCGAAGGTCAGCGCAAACTCCCTGTCTATGCCGAGGCTGTTCAGGAACGTGGCAACTCCGTTCGCGTATATCTGGTCGGGGCTGCCCAGGCCCTGCGCCTGCGTCTTTGTCAGCAGCAGCAGCGTACCGAGGGCCGTTATCGCGACAAAACTCTCCAAAAGCATCCCGCCGTAGCCTATCACCTTCGCGTCCGTCTCCTTTGCCACCTGTTTAGACGTGGTCCCCGACGAGACGAGCGCGTGGAAACCCGAGCATGCGCCGCACGCGACCGTCGTAAAAAGCAGCGGGAACAACGGCAGGCCGCCCGGGTTTACCCATCCCGTAAAGGCGGGGTAATTTATCACGAGCTTCTGCGTGAAATGCCCGACGATTATGCCGATAAGGCTGGCACCCGCCGTCAGCGTAAGGAAGAACCCGCCGAGATACCCGCGCGGCTGTAAAAGCAGCCACACAGGTATTATCGCCGCGATAAAGCAATACCCTAGCAGCAGCACATCCCAGGTCGTGCGCAGGTCCATCCCGAACAGGGGCGGCATATTCAGCGGGAACTTTGGCCCGAGCCATATGCAGACGAGTACGAGCGGCATGAATATGAACGTCGACATCGCCAGCGGCGGTTTAAAGACCCTGAGTATTATCCCCATCACCAGGGCGAGCATCAGGTACATCATTGACGATGACGCTACTCCCGCGCCCCTTGCCGGGTCGGCGAACGTCCCGGCAGTTATGTCGGTAAAAGCCGTTATTATATAAATGATGGATATCCAGAGGAATATAAGGAATATTATGAACGCCTTCTTGCTCTTGTATTCCTTTATGACCTCGGCTATCGAGCGCCCGTGGTGGCGCAGCGAGGCGACGAGGGTGAACAGGTCGTGGACGCCGCCTATGAATATGCCCCCGATGATTATCCATATGACCGTCGGGACCCACCCGAACCACATGCCGGCCAGTATCGGGCCGACGATCGGGCCCGCGGCCGCTATCGCCGAAAAATGCTGGCCCAGGAGGTAGAACTTATTGGTCGGGACATAATCGACGTCGTCCTTTTGGACCTCGGCCGGCGTCTTTACGTCGGGGTTCAGCTGGAGCAACTTGCTGAGGAACCTGCCATATATAGCATAGCCGAGGAAGAGAAGTACCGACGAAGAGATGATCAAGATTATTAAGCTCACCTGATATTACCTTTCCTTATTAATTCGTAACCGCCTGCCAGCTCATGATCCCCAGGGTGCACAGGGACGAGACTATCAGGCCGGCTCCGAGTATCCCGAGTATTATGCCCGTTATCGCATACCTGAACTTTATCTTCAAAAGCGATGCCGCTATCGCGCCGGTCCATGCGCCGGTCATCGGCAGCGGTATCGCGACGAATACCGCGAGCCCGAGCATCTCGTATTTCTGTATCGTGTCCGCCCTCTTGCGGGTCCGCGTAAACAGCCAGTCGAAGAACCGCGCAAATACCTTGAACCTTCCGAGCCGGTTCGAGATGGGCTCGAGCAGGAGAAGCACGGGAATGACCGGAATGAAATTCCCGATGACCGATAACAGGAAGGCCTTTTGCACCGTCATCCCGAAGGAGAGCGCAAGCGGTATCGCACCCCTCAATTCCGAGACCGGGAGCGCCGCGGTTATCAGCACTATATAGTCCTTCGGAAGGCCCTTAAGCCACATCATGACCTGGTCCGTCATCTGAGCGGAGGGGGCGTGAGGTCGACTATCTCCGCGACCTTCATCGCTATCAGGTATTTCGGCTTCGGAAGCTGGGCTTCGGGATGGCTTTCATGCCCGTGTTCGCCCTTCAGGTTCTTTATGAGCCGATGCGTTATCCTCGCCGTTATCTTCTCTTCCCACGACTTTATTATATGGGACTTCAGCAGGCCTTCGGTCAACAGCTTCGCGGTGCCTTTAAGGCAGTACCCCTTGAAACGGTGCTCATCCACGACACTAACGCTTATCGCGGGGTTCTTCTCGAGGTTTTCATGCGTCTGCCCCTTATAAAGGTCGAGGAGGTAAACGGTATCGCCCTCGATATTGACGATACCCTTGCAGGAATTATGCGGCAGCCCGTCCTTACCTATCGTCGAGACGACCGTGAAATGCTGTGCGTGAAGGAACTTCACTATGTCATCGGGTATCTTTCCCATGCTATCCTTTCAAAACGTCCTGCAGCGCCTTGAGCGCCGCCTCATAATCAGGCGGGTTCGTCAGTTCGCCCACCACCTGAATATACCTCACAATATCCTCTTTGTCGACTATGATGATCGACCTCGCGAGCAGGCGCAGCTCTTTTATGAGCAGGCCGTAATTCAACCCGAAAGAGGCGTCCCTGTGGTCGGAGACGACCGTGACGTTATTTATGTCGTTCTCCTGGCAGAACCTCTTCTGCGCGAACGGTAGGTCCATGCTTATCCCCATTACCGCGATGTCCGAAGAGAAATTCAAGGCCTTCTTGTTGAACTCCTTCACCTGAAGGTCGCATACCGGCGTATCGAGAGACGGGAACGATGTCAGTATCTTTACCTTGCCCTTGAAATCCGCGAGGCCCGTCTCGGAGAGGTCCTGCTTCAGAACCTTAAACCCGGGCGCGGGGCTTCCGCTCTCCGGTCCCTTGCCCGAAAGAGTCAACGGGTTACCTTTAAAGGTCACTTTGAACGGCATGTTTTGTCCTCCTGGTTAAAATGTCTTTCCTTATATTCCTCCATCAGTTCGATCGCATTATCTTTGCACTGCCCGCATACGGTGCCGAGTTTCGTCCTCTCCTGCAGTTCGAGGTATGTGCGCGCGCCCTCAAGCACGGCATGCTCTATCTCGATGTCGGTCACGTTCATGCACTGGCAGATGAGGTGCGACTTCTCCTCCTCGACTTTGTCGGCCATGCCGTTGCGACTGTAATAATCGTCTATCGCCGCTCGCAGTGCCTTGTGGCCGAGGACCGAACAATGGACCTTACGCTCCGGAA
>JAKLIT010000153.1 GCA_022709465.1 Candidatus Omnitrophota bacterium
AGATAGCGGTCGGCGCCTGCTTGCTTCCATAATGCGTAATCTTCGCGTGGCCTTTCTCCGACGGAGAGCGTGACGGCAATGCCGTGCCTTGTCTTTATCTCCTTGATAATGGCGGCGAGCCGCTGCGGGTCGAGTGCCGGGTCTTCCCCTGATTGCAGGACTATCGTCTTGATGTTATCTGACGCGATATTCGCGGCGCTTTCGAGGATCTCTTCATCGGTAAGGCGGTACCGTTCGAGGGACTTGTTCGCGGTATTAAGCCCGCAATAATAGCAGTGCCTGCCGCAATGGCTGGAGAATTCGACGAGGCCGCGCAGGATTATAGCGTCTCCGGCGTACTCCTTACGGACCGCGTCGGCGCGATCATATAATTCCCGGATGACGCTCTCGCCGGTTTCCCGAAGCACATTCTCAATCGCATCGGCACCCGGAGTGTCCCTTTTTGACACGTCCCTAAGTGACACGTCCCCCTTAGACGTATTCATCTCGCATGCCGGCGTCGACCGCCGAAAAGAGCTTGGCCGTCTGCGCGCGGGACTTCTCGTCGAGCTTCGCTGTCTCGTGCTCGATAAGCTTATAACCGGCCGCTTTTACGGCGGGAGAGGCGAAATCATCGAGGTATTCCTTGAACGTCACGAGCGCGTTTACGCTGCACATGCCTTTTATGAGGCCGGGCTTCGCGAGGTTCATGAAGCTCTCGCCGGTCCTCTCCCTGCGGTAGCACGCCGCGCAGAAACTCGGTATGTAGCCATGCTCTATGAGCATGCCGACCAGCTGGTCCAGGCTGCGCTTGTCGCTCGTCGAGAACTGCCCATCCCATTTTTCGCTGTCGGAATATCCGCCGGGAGATGTCTTCGATTCGGCGCTTATCTGCGATATGCCGAGGTTTATGACCTCGTCCCGCATCTTGGCGGTCTCCCTTGTAGTGAGGATCATGCCCGTATACGGGACCGAGAGCCGGATCACCGCGACGAGCTTCTTAAACTCATCGTCGGATACCTGGTACGGCGGATGGAGCGAGAATTCCGAGCCCACGGCCGGCTCGATGCGCGGGACCGATATCGTGTGCGGGCCGACCTTGAACTTCTTCTCGAGGTGCTCGATATGCATCATCATCGCGAGCGTCTCGAACTTGTAATCGTAGAGTCCGTAGAGCGGGCCTATTCCCACATCGTCGATGCCTGCCTCGAACGCCCTGTCTATAGAATCGAGCCGGTTGTCGGGGTCGCTCTTCGGGCCTGAGACATGGCATTTCCTGTATGTCGCGTCGTGGTATGTCTCCTGGAAGAGCTGGAACGTGCCGATCTGAGAGGCCTTGAGCTTCTTGAAATCCTCGACCGAAAGCGGCGCGCAGTTTATATTTACCCTCTTTATGTAATGCGGGCCTACTCGAGCTGAATATGCTGCCCGCACCGCCTCGGTATAGTACTCTATCGCGGACATGCCCGGGATGCCCGACTCTCCTGCTACGATAAGTATGCGCTTGTGCCCCCTCTTCAACAGCCATTCGACCTGTTCGCGTATTTCGTCCGCGTTGAGGTATTTCCTCTTGAGCTCAGGGTTGCCCGAATGGAACGCGCAATAGAGGCACTTATTCGCGCAATAATTCGATATGTAGAGCGGCGCGAACAGCACGATGCGGTTGCCGTATATCTCGTTCTTCACGTATGCCGCCGTTTCGTATATCTTATTCAAGATCGCCGGGTCCTCGACTGCGAGAAGAGCGGCTGTCTCCTCAAGCGAGAGGCGTTTCAGCGTGCGCGCCTTCTTTAATATCGCTTCCACCTTATCCGCCGGCGCCTTCCCGGCGTCAGAAAGCAGGTCCTGTATCCTGTCATCGTCGATATACTTCATCTGCTGGCTCCCTTTTTTATCCTTTCCTTTTCATTATTGAACGCTTCGAGAGCGCCAGGAAACGGCGACAACACCCTTTCGAGCACGCCCTGCGAGCGCGAGATCGCGAAGCCGTAGTTCGTTATCGGCACGCCGGCCTCCTTCGCCTTTTCTATCCTTGTGAGCATCTCCCTGCGCGTTATCATGCACGAACCGCAGTGTATTATTAGCTTATATTTCGCGAGGTCACCGGGATAGTCCCTGCCCGAGCAGACGCTGACATCGAGCTCGCCTCCGGCGTATTTCTTTAGCCAGCGCGGTATCTTCACGCGGCCTATATCGTCTTCGATAGCGTGGTGGCTGCACGCTTCGGCTATCAACACCTTGTCTCCGGGCTTCAGCGCGTCTATCATCGCGGCGCCGCGGGCCATTTCGACAAGGTCTCCCTTATATCTTATGAATATTATGGAGAACGTGGTGCATTTCACGCCCGGGGGCGTCTCCCTGACCATCCTGTCGACGACCTGAGAATCGCAGACGACTATATCCGGCTGCTTTGTAAGGCCTTTCAGCGACGCGAGGTATTCCGTCTCTTTTACGACGAGCGACATGCCGTCGTTATCGAGCACGTCCCTTATCGTCTGGACCTGGGGAAGGATCAGGCGGCCTTTCGGCGCCTCTTTATCTATGGGCATTATAAGGATCGCGACCCCGCCTTTCGGCATCAGGTCGCCCATCAAGAGCGGCGGTCTCAGGAAATCCTCGGGGCAAACCTCGAGCAGGAACCTCTTGTACCTGTCTACGCTCGGGTCGCGCGAGTTGCCCTTGTCGGCTATCGTCTGCCCGTAGTTAAGCGATGAGCACGTCATTACGCGCTGGGATATTTCCAGCATCTTATTCATGAAAGCCTCGGACGGGGCTTTCAGGTCGGCCTTGTTTATGACAATTATGACGGGAATGTTCCTGACGGCGGCTTCCGCGACGGTCTTCGCTTCGTACTCCGTCCATGAATCCGCCTCGGTGACCAGTGTAATGACATCCGCCCTGTCGAGTATCTTCGCGGTCTTCTTCAGGCGGAGGTCGGAAAGTACCGAAACATCGTCAAGCCCCGCCGTATCGAGGAATACGACCGGCCCTACCGGAAGGAGCTCCATGGATTTTTCTACGACATCGGTCGTGGTCCCCGCAACCGGGGAGGTTATGGCCACATCCTGCCCGGCGATGAAATTCAGGAAACTTGACTTGCCTACGTTCGTCCTGCCGAAGATGCCTATCTGCAGGCGAA
>JAKLIT010000154.1 GCA_022709465.1 Candidatus Omnitrophota bacterium
TTTCGAGTTCTACGGAACGTTGCACTACCAGCTTCACCTTCGACGCTTCCGCGCCGCTAATAAGCGCCGCCGCGTCATCAACGGTCATCCCGGCCGTCGATTTCCCTTCTATGGAGACCACTTTATCTTTTGATTTAAGGCCGGCCATGTCGGCCGGTTCGCCGACTATTACGCTGTTTACGATCAGGTCCTTGCCGGAAGTGTCGAGGAATATGCCGACGCCCACGAAAGAATGCTTCTGGTAATCGATCTTCTTCCTTGCCAGTTCGCATTCCCTTTCCACAAGGAACACCGAAGAGGCGTTTTCGAGCCCGAACAGGTAGTCCGCGATCTCATCGACCGTTTTGCCTTTTGTCTTCATGTCGTTTATCTGGATTATGCGGTCACCCGCCTTTATCCCGATAGCTTGCGCGCTGCTTCCCGCGATCACGTCCTTGACGGATATCTCGCCGCCGGAGGATCTGAGGTCCAGCCCAAAGCCCTTACCGATTCTGCCCTGTTTCTCTATGGCTTCTTTTTCGCGCCTGTCCGCTTCAGCTTTCTTTTTCGCGTCTATCTCTCCCCTCAGCTGACCGGCCTTCGCTATCGCGTCGGCCGCGGCCTGTGAGGACGGGTTTGCCCGCAAGGCCTTATTGTACTGCTCTATCGCCGCGTCTATGTTGTTTGTCGCGAGGAATTGGTTTCCGAGGTTGATGAGGTTCTCCTCCTCAGAGAGCTTCTTAACCTCCTTCACGGTGTCCTTCTTGACCCTCATAGTGCCGATCTTGATCTTTACGTCGTAATAATCGGCGCCCTCCGAGGTCACTAATCCCTCGATCTTCCTGCCGTCGTTCATTATGATGGTGTCTGCCCCAGCCCGCGGAAAGGCAAACGCCGACAACAGGCATACCACGACCGCTGTTATTGCGCTCCTTTTCATCCTAACCTCCCTTCTATTCCCCGAAGATCTCGATCTCCCAGAGGGAATAGCCCCATTCTTTACGTGCGCGTTCCTTGCAGAATACCCTCACATACCTTGCGTTCTGCGGCCTTTCAAGCGTTATATTCTCCTGTCCTCCATTAGAGGACCCCTCGGAGTATATAGTGCTCCAATTAGCCGCGTCATCCGAGATATCTATGGAATAACTTTTCGCGAATGCGGTCTCCCACACCAGTGTTATCGAATCTATCCTCCTGCTGCGCCCGAGGTCGACATATACCCACTGCGGGTCCGTGAACGCGCTGCTCCATCTCGTCTTGTGGCTGCCGTCGGCGGCGTTCTTCGCGAAGAAATCCTCGCCTTTGTCCGGGTTCGGTTTCTGCGCGGTGGACGCCTCCGCTCCCTTCGCCTCCATCGGCTTGACCATCACGACTTCGGTTTCAACCGGAGTTTCGGATACCGGGCTGCCTTCCGGCACAAAACCGTATACGGAGATATCCCACAGGGAGTTGCCCCATTCCGTGCCTTTTTCCAGCAGGGTCAATTTTAGGAACCTGCCATTGTGTGATCCCGGGAGCGCGATTATATCTTTTCCGCCGTTCCCGTTGGAGGTGCTGAAGACCTCCTTCCATGAAGACCTGTCGGATGACACTTCCAGTTTATATGACTTGGAATAGGCGTTTTCCCACAGTATGTCCACCCTTTTTATTTCCCTTTCGCCTCCGAAGTCAAGTATGAGCGTTTGCGGGTCGAAATGCTCGCTGCTCCAGCGCGTGGTCTTTTCCGCGTCTACGGCGAACTTAGGGCTGAACTGGGCCAAGTCGCCGCCCTGGACCGAAGAAGCCCATATCCTGCTTACCGCGAGCCTTTCGAGCGGAAGCGGCTTCGGGTCGAATTCGAGGCCCTCTATGGCCTTGCCTTTCAGGTTAGTTATCCTGACGGAGAACATCCATCCCGCAAAGAGGTCGCTGATCTTGACCAGCAGCCTGTTCCTTCCCTTTTTCAGCATAACGGTTATCCTATCCTCTATCGCCATCCCCCTTGCGACGTCATTTGTGAGGACATTGGCCCCGTTAAGCCATATCTTCACGCCGTCGTCACTGTGCACCTGCAGGCGCGCCGGCATATCGGTCGGTGAATCAACCGAGGCGTATGCATATGCCACGGACAGCTCGTTCTGCCCAAACGCGGTCTCATCCTCGAAATCGATCGAGTTCTCGACCGAATTGTATTCTTTCCATGTTTTTCCCGAGGAGACCTCTCCCGCTTTCGGCGCGAGGGCCGCCTCGTCCTGTATCGATACGGTCTCCAGTTTCGATCCGGCGAACGGCCCGCATATATACCAGTTCCTGATATATGCCGGGTCGTAAGCGGCATGGGCGCTTGAGCAGACGGCCGCCGATGCGGCGAGCAATAATATCAAGGCATTCCTTTTCATGGCATACACCTTTATTTAACCAACAGGGATTTCAATATGGCGGCCTGGTTCTTGACGTCCGCGCTGATCTCGTCCGCTTTGCTGCTCCAGGTCAACGGGTCATAAAGATATGCTATATGCTTTCCGTCCTTGCTCTGCACTATAGCGGGATTGCCGTTGTTGAAGGTTGCCAGGACCTTATACTGCGAGTTACCATCCTTAGGGACCGAGAGGGCCCAGTAACATATGCCGGACGACACGATATTCCCCTTCTTAACCTCTACGGGGACATTTACCGCAGTCCCGCCTTCCGTAAGCGTTACCGCGAAAATATGCACGACCGGAGAATCCGGGAGCTTGATGGATGTAAGGCGTTTCGACGGGCTTACCGGTACGGCGATATGCGACATATAATTCCCGCTTATGGTCCTGACCGCCGCGTGCGCGAAATGCGGCTCGCTCCTGAAGTCCGCTATTGAAGGGGCGAAGTATTGCTCGTCGCTGCTGCCGTCGCTATAGACGAAAGCCACCTTAGCTGCTATGTCACCGCCGCTTGAAGCGATGAGGAAATTAGCGTTGGTATATACGCCTTCCGGGACCCGCAGGGATTGCCCTTTGCACAGGATATTTTTTACTGCCTTTCCGTCTATTTGCGGGAACAGGAACGCGGTATCCCCGCCCTTGCATTTGAACACCTTATCACCTTGCGGAAGCTCCTGCGTGTCGAAGGGCATCTCCTTCGCGTCATCGTT
>JAKLIT010000155.1 GCA_022709465.1 Candidatus Omnitrophota bacterium
CGCGCTCGACCAGCTGCACTATATACTCGGCAGGAACGTCTTCGGGCTGTCGATGGTAAGCGGCATCGGAGAGAAAAGTATAGAAAAATATTATCACACATGGTTTAATAATAGCGATTACGACACGTTGCCCCCGGGATTCATGGTCGGGGGGCCTAATGCCGATAATTTCAAGGTATCGAGGTATCCGGGACGCTGCTACAAGAACGTCGGCTCCGATTTTACCGTTGACGAGATAGCGGTAAATTACAATGCCCCACTGGTCTTCGTATCGGGTTATTTCAAGGAGGATAAGAGATGAAAAAGGCCCTTTTGGCGGCCCTGATGCTGCTGCCGGCAGCTGTCCTGTGCGCCGCGGTAGTTTACGGAATCTTCTCGGAGGAGATAGAGAAGGAAGGGACATACCATTATTCATACCCGACGGACGGCACGAGCGAGATAAGGACCACGAACATAGAGAAGCACTCGGGGAATTATTCGATGAAGGTCACGCTTAACCCTTCCGGGTTTTCGGGCGCGGCTATAGGCAATTACCCGCCGATGGACCTATCGAAGTGCCGCGAAACGGGTGCGCTGGAATTCTGGATAAAGGGCGAGAACGGCGGCGAGAAATGCGAGATACTGCTTCTCGACGACTCGAATAGCGACGGCAACAAGACGGAAGTGGGGGTGGTCATAACGCCGAAGTACGTGACGATAACCAGGGACTGGCAGAAGGTCAGCATCCCGCTGAAAGCGTTCCCGAGCGACGGGCAGTACTGGGACGGCGAGAAGAACGTCAAGAATGCCGTTAATTGGAGCGAGATCGTTGAGTTCAAGGTCGCCAGCCGCCCCTATGACAAGAACGCAGGGTTCACGGTCTATATAGACGACGTGAACATAGTGATGCCATGACAAAAAACATAAGGTCGTTCCTCGCAATGGCCGTATGCGGCGCCTTCATGCTGCCGAACTCCGGGAACTGGTACACGAAGGACGATTCGCAGGACAAGGGCGCCTCCGCGATAAGCTTCAGGATCGACGAGAAGGCGGACGCGGCGGGAGGCGACGGCTCGATATCGTTCGAATATTCCCTCGGGAAAGGTTTCCAATGGCCGTATGTCCAGTTATTGTGCCCGCTTTCGCAGGACGGCTCGGGGACCGCGGACCTCAGCGCGTATTCAGGCGTATCGCTGTGGATCAAGACCGAAGGCAAGACGCAGGTAAGGATCGTCATTTTCACTTCCGAGGACGGCGTCACCGACATAAACAACAGCGGCACTTACAGGCATAATGAGATATCGATAAAAACGACCGACAAATTCGTCCTGTACAAGATACCTTTCGGGCAGTTCAAGACCCCGCAGTGGTGGTTGAGCCAGCATCCCGGCGCGGATAAGCAGATCGACTGGAGCAAGGCGATAGAATTCGCGGTAATGGAAGACGACAGCCTCTCCGCCGGCGCGGCCGAAAAGGGGTGGATAGACGGGATAACTTTTTACAGGGGCCCGCTCGAGATAAAGGCCGCATCGCCCGCGGACAGGGAATCAGGGGTAAAAGCGGACGCGCCTGTCAGGATATCGTTCAATTTTCCCGTGGCGCCAGAAGAACTCCAGAAAAATTTCCGGCTCATAAAGACGGACCAGGGCGGCAAGCCCGTCGAATGCGGCATAACGGTTTCCGCGGACGGCAGGGAAGCGGTCATCATTCCCGCGAAACCGCTGGACACGAAAAGCCGTTATCTTTACAAGATAGACAGGAAGCTCGCGGGCGCTAACGGCGATAAGCTCGAAAAAGGCCTGCTCGTGAATTTCACGACGGAATACGGCATCGGGAATATTTACGGGCGCGTGACCGGCGAGGACGGAAAACCCGTCGCCGATGCATCGGTAAGGACATATCCCGGCGGCAAGAGGACAAGGACCGACAAGGACGGCAGGTATTACTTCGAGGGCGTGGGCCTCGACAGGATATGCCTATACTGCGTGAAGGACGGTTATTATACGGGCTTCGGCATGCTGCCGCTTGTGCCGAAGGAGGATTTTTACGTAGATTTCAGGCTTTCGGAAACCCCGAGGCGGAACGGGGAGGTCCAGCCGTACCTGTTCGGCGTGAATTTCAACGACTGGGAGACCGAGGGATACCTCCTGCCGGTAAAAGACAAGGTAAAGGCCGCGGGTTTCACGATAATGAGATGGGGCGGCATCGGCAAGGACCTCATCGAGGTCGACGAGGCGAAGATAGACGAATTCATCTCGTACGCGAAGGCGGTAAGGGCGGAGCCCGTCGTGCAGGTCAGGCTGATAAAGGGCAGTATCGAAGAGGCGGTAAAGGCGGTCAGGTACTGCAATATCGCCAAACGCTACAAGGTGAAATACTGGATAATAGGCAACGAGCCCGACTGGTATAACGAGAAGCAGTGGGGGCCTTACGGCGCGGAGGATTACTGCAGGGATTACCGCGCGTATTACAACGCTATGAAGGCGGTGGACCCCTCGATAAGGATAATGGGTCCGGAGCTGACCGCGAAATACTACCTCGCCGCGCACGACAACTGGATAGAGCCGTTCCTCAGGGAATGCGGCGATATAATAGATATCATCTCGATACATCTTTATCCTTACAGCGGCAAGCAGCCGCCCCAGCAGACGCTTATGGGCCTCGGCAATTACAGGCGCGTGATAGACAGCATCAGGCAGAAGACGCAGGAGATCGCCGGGCGCGAGATACCCATTGCGGTCACCGAGTATAACCTGACTTGGGACTGGCTCGCCGAGGGCGACGGCGCGAACAATTCGTTTTATGCGGGCCTCTACCTCGCCGACTTCCTCGGCGCGATGGCGGAGAAGCAGGTATTCATTGCGAACTTCTGGGACATCATGGAGAAGGGCACGATAGGGTTCCTCGAGCACGAGACGTTCAAGCCGTACCCGACCTATTACACCTTCATGATGTACAAAAATTTCCGCGGCGAGCTTATAGATGTAAAGTCGGACAGGAAAGAGCTGAAGGTATACGGCGCGAAGGAGAAGAGCGGAAATATTATATTAATGGTCATCAATAAGAGCGGCAGCAAACAGGTCGAGGCA
>JAKLIT010000156.1 GCA_022709465.1 Candidatus Omnitrophota bacterium
GCACGAAGATGACCGACCTCTCAGGGTCGATGCCGCACGCGAGGAAATCCGCGGTGTTGTCGATGATGTTCTCTTTCATCGCCGACGGGTCCGCGTATTCGCTCATGAGCGCGTGGTAATCGGCGACCATGTAGAAGCAGTCGTACTTGTCCTGCATCTCTACCCAGTTCTTAAGCGCGCCGGCAAGATGGCCCATGTGCAATTTGCCCGTTGGGCGCATCCCGCTCAATACCCTCTTCTTCATATTTTAGAGCTTCCTCGCGGTCTTCCTGAGCTCGAATACTTCTATAACGTCCCCGGGCTTCAGGTCGTCGAAATTACTGAGCGCGATGCCGCACTCGAAACCCTCCGCGACTTCCTTGACGTCGTCCTTGAAACGCTTGACGGAGGCGATCTTGCCTTCGTATACCTTATCCTTGTCCCTCCAAAGGCGGCAACCGGCGTTCCTGGTTATCTTGCCCTTGGCGACAAAACATCCCGCGATCGTGCCCGCCTTCGTGACCTTGAAGACCTGCCTGACATCGGCGCGGCCCATGAAGACCTCGGTTATCGTCGGGTCGAGCATACCTTCCATGGCGCTCTTTACGTCGTTTATCGCCTCGTATATGATCCTGTAAAGCCTGACATCGACCTTCTCGAGCCGGGCCTTCTGTTCCCCTTCGGGAGTATATTCGACATGGAAACCTATTATGATCGCGTTCGACGCGGCGGCAAGCATGACGTCCGATTCGTTTATGCTCCCGGCGCCCGAGTGTATAATATCGATCTTCACGTCGCTCGTGCCGAGGCCCCTAAGCGACTGTTCAAGCGCCTCCACCGAACCTTGTACATCGGCCTTTACTATTACCTTAAGCTCCTTGGCCTTGCCTTCCTTGACCTGCTGTGAAAGCTCTTCGAGAGTTATCCTCTTTACCGGCTGCATCTGCGCCGCCTTCGCATCCTGCCGGCGTTTTTCTACGAGCTCCCTGGCCGTCTTCTCGTCCGGCACGGTGAAGAATATGTCTCCCGCTTCGGGCAGGCCCGCGAGGCCGAGTATCTCGACCGGTTTTGACGGGGGCGCCTCGTTGAGACGGTGCCCGAGGTCGTTAATCATCGCCCTGACCTTGCCGTAATGCATACCCGCCACGACGATGTCGCCGGGCCTCAACGTGCCCTTCTGGACGAGGACGGTGGCTATCGGCCCGCCGCCCTTTGATATCTTGCCTTCTATCACGACGCCCTTCGTATTCCCGGTCGGGTCGGCCTTCAGCTCGAGCATCTCCGCCTCGAGCAACAGCATCTCGAGCAGTTCCTCGATGCCCTTGCCCGTCTTCGCCGAGACGCCAACCATGACGGTCTTTCCGCCCCAGTCCTCGGACATGAGCCCCACCTCGTTCAGCTGTTTCTTGACCCTGTCGGGGTTCGCTTCGGGCTTATCTATCTTGTTCATCGCGACGACTATCGGGACTCCCGCGGCTCGCGCGTGGTCTATGGCTTCCTTCGTCTGGGGCATTACGCCGTCGTCGGCGGCGACTACAAGTATTACGATATCCGTCGCCTGCGCGCCGCGCGCCCTCATGGCGGTGAACGCCTCGTGGCCGGGAGTATCGAGGAATGTCACATTCCCCTTCCCCACCTTGACCACATACGCGCCGATATGCTGCGTGATGCCGCCCGATTCCTTATCGGTTAAGCTCGACTTCCTGATAGCATCCAGGAGCGAGGTCTTGCCGTGGTCGACATGGCCCATCAGCGTAACGACCGGGCCGCGCGGGACAAGCTTCGTCTTGTCCTCGACCTCGAAGGCCTTCAGTATCTCCTGTTCCTGTGTGAGCGGTTTCTCGAACTCGAAACCGAAATCCGCGGCAATAAGGTTCGCGACGTCTATATCCACCGCCTGGTTTATCGTCGCCATGACCTTCTGCCTCATCAACCTTACTATAAGATCGTTAGGCCTCGCGTTTATCTTCGCGGCGAGGTCTTTCAATGTCATCGGGAATTTTGCTATTAATTTTACGGGTTCTTTTTTGACCGGCGGCACCGGAGGCATGGCCGGCTTCGCCGGCTCAGGAGGAGCTACAGGAGCTGGCTTTACCGGCTCGGGTTTAACCGAAGGTTTAACTTCAACTTTCGGGGCCGCAACAGGCGCCGGTTTCGCCACAGGCGGTTTTACCGCCTCGGGCTTCGGAATTACGGGCGCGGGCTTTGGGATAACCGGCGCGGGAGCCGGCTTGACCTCGACCTTCGGCTCTACTTTTAGCTCGACCTTCGCCTTGACCTCTTTTTTCTTAGGCGCGGCTTTAACCTTGGCCTCGGCCTTCGGCTTAGTTACCTTCTTTTCCTTGACAGCCTTGACAACGGCCTTTACGGCTTTCACCGCTGCCTTAGGTTCGGTTTTCTTGGCTTTTTTAACTTCCGCTTTCTTCGTCTCGTCTTTGGTTTTTTTCATTTATTTTTTCGCCAGCTCTTTCGCGCTCTTGAGTATCTTTTCCGCGGTCTTCTCGCCGATACCCTTTATTTTAGTGAGTTCCTCGACCGATGACTCCGCTATCTTCGCGATAGTGGCCAACCCTGCGCCTTCAAGCAGCGCCTTCGTCTTCGCGCCGACGCCTTCGACCGATGATATGTCGCCGCCTTCTTCCTCCGCCGACGCCCCGGGCAACGCGGCCTCGGCCGCGGCCTTTGCCGCGCCTTCAACGGCCGGCGTCTTCGGCTTGATATCTATCTCCCATCCGGTAAGCTTCGACGCAAGCCGCACGTTCTGCCCCTTCTTGCCGATCGCCAGGCTCAACTGGTCGTCGTCGACAGTGACCTGCGCGGTCTTCGACTCCTTATCGAGCTTTATCGTAGATATCTTCGCGGGGTTTAGCGCCGCGAGGACGTATTCCTTGGTATCGTCGCTCCAGCGGACGATGTCTATCTTCTCGCCCTGCAGCTCCTTCACGATATTCTTAACGCGCGAGCCCCTCATGCCTACGCAGGCGCCCACGCAGTCGATCTTATCGTCCTTCGAGAATACCGATATCTTCGTCCTGTCGCCGGCTTCCCTCGATATCGACTTTACCTCGACGATGCCTTCGT
>JAKLIT010000157.1 GCA_022709465.1 Candidatus Omnitrophota bacterium
TCTTCGACCTTTTTGGCGTAAAATTCCTGAACCATCCTGACCTTAGAAGGATATTGAATCCCGAAGAATGGACTATACATCCGTTAAGGAAGACATAACTACCGAGGAGTTCTGGGTGAACATGGGGCCGCAACACCCGTCCACCCACGGAGTCCTGCGCCTTGAGCTCAAGCTCAGCGGCGAGACGGTCGTCGACAGTATCGTCCATATCGGCTACCTGCACCGCAGCATCGAGAAGATCGCCGAGAAGCGCTCATATACGCAGTTCATACCCTTTACCGACAGGCTCGACTACCTCGCGTCGATGAACAATAATCTCGCCTATGTCCTCGCCGCCGAAAAGCTCCTGGGCATCGAGGCGAACGACCGGGCAAAATATATCAGGGTCATAATGGCGGAGCTCAACAGGATAGCGAGCCATCTCTTCGGCGTGACTACCTTCACCCAGGACCTCGGCGCTTTTGCCACCCCCCTCTTTTACGGCATGCGCGAGCGCGAGAAGATAGTTGAATTCTTCGATTCGGTATGCGGCCAGCGGTTGACCTATAATTATATGAGGATAGGCGGCGTATCGCACGACCTGCCCGCGGGCTCCGGGGATAAGATTAAAAAAATCGTCGCGTATATGCGCCCGAAACTGGACGACCTCGAGGCCATGTTCAGCGCGAACAGGATATTTACAGCCAGGACGAAAGGCATAGGCACGCTGACCGCCGAAAAAGCGGTCAATTACGGAGTGACCGGGCCGAACCTGCGCGCTTCGGGGGTAAAATGGGACCTGCGCAAGGATGAGCCCTACGAGTGTTACGACAAATTCGATTTCGATATCCCGACCGGCAGGAACGGCGACGCGTGGGACAGGTATAAGGTAAGGATGGAAGAGATGCGCCAGAGCCTTCGCATCATCGAGCAGGCCGCCGGGGGGATCCCCGAAGGCGACCCGACGGTCAAGGCCGGGAAGATATTCAGGCCGGCGCCCGGGCAAGCATATGTAAGGAGCGAGAACCCGCGCGGCGAGCTCGGGTTTTACATAGTCAGCGACGGCTCGCCGATGCCGTACAGGTTGAAGATACGCGCGCCTTCCTTTTCGAATATCGCGGTCCTGCCGGAACTTATAAAAGGCCTCAAGGTCGCCGATGCGGTATGCGTGCTCGGTAGCCTCGATGTGGTCATGGGGGAGATAGACAGATGACCATCTCCATACTGACATTTATAATAATGGTGATAGTGGGCGTGATGGTCCTCGGGTTTATCGCCGTATCGGCGATGTTCCTTATATGGTGGGAACGCAAGGTCTCGGCGCACATACAGACGCGTTACGGGCCGATGCGCGTCGGCTGGCACGGCGTACTGCAGTCGATCGCGGACGTCATCAAGCTGTTGCTCAAGGAGAATATAACCCCGACGGGAGTGGACAAGCTCATCTGGTGGACCGCCCCATTCTTCGCGGTAGTACCGTCGGTAATGGTATTCGCGCCGATAGGCCACGACCTGAATATCGGCGTGCTTTACATAATGGCGATGACCTCGCTGTGCGTCCTCGGGATATTCATGGCCGGATGGGGCTCGAACAATAAATATTCCCTGCTCGGCGGCATGAGGTCGGCGGCACAGATAATCAGCTACGAGATACCTCTTATACTTGCGATGGTGACGGCCGTTATGTTCGCCGGCACGCTATCTATGCAGAAGATCGTCGAAACACAGAAGAGCGTTTGGTTTGTCTTCCATCCGAGCATGGCCGTCGCGTTCCTCGTCTTCCTCATCGCCGGGACCGCGGAGGTCAACAGGACGCCTTTCGACATCCCGGAGGCCGAGTCGGAGCTCGTGGCGGGGTTCCATACGGAATATTCCGGAATGAAGTTCGCGATGTTCTTCCTCGGCGAGTATACGAACATGTTCATTATATCGGCGCTGGCCGCGGTGCTGTTCCTCGGCGGCTGGAGCGGGCCGTTCCTGCATCCTATAATATGGTTCCTTATAAAGACATACGGGATCGTGACGCTGATGATGTGGATAAGGTGGACACTGCCGAGGATAAGGGTCGACCAGCTGATGAATTTCGCGTGGAAAGTGCTTACGCCGGTATCGTTCGCTAACCTTGCCGTGGCGGGATGGGTATTACTGAGATGATAAAAGCGCTGTTCGTGACGCTGAAGAACATATTCGTGAAGCCGGTGACGCTGCAATACCCGACGCAAAAGATGCCTATGTCCGAAAGGTTCAGGGGGCTCGTCGACCTGCGGACGGAGAAATGCATAAAATGCAACCAGTGCGTGAAGATATGCCCGACATCCTGCCTCGACCTGTCCGTGAAGGAGGGTGCCGACAAGAAAAAGGATTTCGGGCACTTCAAATATAACATGGAGCTCTGCTGCTTCTGCGGGTTATGCGAACAGGTCTGCCCGACGCAGGCGATATGCATGAACAAGATCTACGAGATAGCCGTCTACGGGCACGATAAATTGCACATAGACCTTTTGGGAACAGGTAAATATGATGAATGGGCTCATCCGACAGTTAAGTGATATCGTAAACAATTACGGGCTGCCGCGGGATTTCGTCGTGCAGGCCTCCTTCTATGTCATAGCGGGGCTTGCCTGCGTCTTCGCGTTCGGCGTCGTGGCTATGCGCAATATATTCCATTGCGCGGTCTCGCTCGCGCTCTGCCTCTTCTGCATCGCCGGGGTCTACCTCTTCCTTAACGCGGAGTTCCTTGCAATAGTCCAGGTACTGATATACGTAGGCGCGATAGTCACGCTATTCATATTCGCGATAATGCTGACGTCCAACATAGAGGACCGCTCGATAAGGCAGGCGAACAGGCAGGTCCTTGTTTCGGCCGCCGTAGCCGCGGCCATATTGTCTTTCTTTATATTCATAATCACCGGCGCGCCGTGGAAAACCGCCGCTGAAGGCACGGCTACGGCACCAGGGTTGGAGGATATCGGGCGGGCGCTCATGTCCGCATACGCGCTTCCGTTCGAGTTCATCTCCCTCATCCTGCTCGCCGCGC
>JAKLIT010000158.1 GCA_022709465.1 Candidatus Omnitrophota bacterium
GATGTCAAGGAGGTCAAATAATGGCTGACAGGATGATCAATATAAAGATAGACGGCAAAGACCTGGTTGTTCCCGAGGGAACAACGATCCTGAAAGCGGCGCGAAAGGCCGGCATCGAGATACCGACGCTCTGCTATCTCGACGGAATATCGGAGAACGCGTCGTGCGGCGTATGCTGCGTCGAGGTAAGGAAGGCGAAGAGCCTGCTGAGGTCATGCATCACGAAGGTCTCCGAAGGGATGGAGATATACACCAACACGCCTGCTGTGCGCGACGCGCGCCGCATGAACGTCGAGCTCCTGCTTGCGGGCCATCCGAAGGACTGCCCAACCTGCGACAAGAACGAGACATGTGAGCTGCGCATGCTCGCCTCCGACCTCGGCATCAGGAAAGTCCGGTTCGGCAAGACGCGCAAACGCGATTTCGACGTGGATTCGACTTCACCGTCGGTGATCAGGGACCCGAACAAGTGCATCCTCTGCGGCCGCTGCATAGCCGTCTGCTCGCAGGTCCAGTCGGTAAACGCGATAGATTTCGCGAACCGCGGCAGCAAGACACTAGTCTCTACGTTCTTCAATGAGGGGCTCGGGAACGTCGAGTGCGCGAACTGCGGCCAGTGTATCCTCGTGTGCCCGACCGGCGCATTGACAGAGAAGAGCCAGATTGACGACGTTTGGAAGGCGATACACGACCCGAAGAAGACGGTGGTCGTCCAGACGGCGCCGGCGGTAAGGGCCGCGATAGGCGAGGAGTTCGGCATGCCCGCGGGCTCGCTCGTGACCGGCAAGATGGCCGCCGCGCTCAGGAAGCTCGGATTCGACCGCGTATTCGATACACAGTTCACCGCCGACCTGACGATCATGGAAGAGGGTTTTGAGCTTATCGACAGGATAAAGAACAACGGCGTGCTCCCGCTGATAACCTCCTGCTCGCCCGGATGGATAAAGTTCAGCGAGCATTTCTTCCCCGATGTCCTCGACCACCTCTCGACGTGCAAGTCGCCGCAGCAGATGTTCGGCGCGGTCGCGAAGACATATTACGCCGAGAAAGCCGGGATAGACCCGAAGGATATGGTCGTCGTCTCAATAATGCCGTGCACCGCGAAGAAGTTCGAGGCGAAGCGGCCCGAGATGGGCAATGACGTAGATTACGTACTCACGACGCGCGAGGCCGCGCAGATGATCAAGGAAGCCGGCATCGATTTCGTGAACCTTCCCGACGAGGATTTCGACCACCCGCTCGGAGAGTCGACCGGCGCGGCCGTAATATTCGGCGCGACCGGCGGCGTAATGGAAGCCGCGCTGAGGACCGCGTATGAGGTTGTCACGAAGAAGACGCTCGACAAGCTCGATTTCAAGGACGTCCGCGGGCTCGAGGGCATAAAGACTGCCGAAGTCGACTTGAACGGCCTGAAGGTCAGGGTAGCTGTCGCTAACGGCCTCGGCAACGCGCGAAAATTACTCGAAGAGGTGCAGGCGGGCAAGTCGCCCTACCATTTCATCGAGATAATGTGCTGCCCCGGCGGTTGCCTCGGCGGCGGCGGGCAGCCGATACCGACCAATATGGAAGTCAAAAAGAAAAGGGCCGAGGCGATATATAAGGAAGACGCGGGAAAACCGATAAGGAAATCCCACGAGAACCCGTCCGTCCAGGCCATATATAAGGAGTTCCTCGGCGAGCCGCTCAGCGAGAAGTCTCACCACCTGCTCCATACGACTTATACCAAGCGAGGCCTTGCGAAAAAATGACTAAAATTAAGAAAATTAAGGGGACGTGCCCCCTTGAGGGGGGCGCTTCGCAGCACTTAGGGACAGGTTACTTAAGCGGAGTGTCCCCAAGTGACACGTCCCTATTGTGCGCGATAGTTATCTTCCTCTGGATGGCGGCGGCGTGCTGTGCGATACAGCCGGCGGAGAAGCCGTCCAATATCATATTAATAGGATGGGACGGCGCCCAGCACGAGCATGTCAAGGAATGCCTCGGGCGCGGCGAGCTGCCGAACCTGAAGATGCTCGCGTCAGAGGGCGGGATGGAGGAGATAACCGTGCAGGGGCAGACCGAGACGGAGCCGGGATTCGCGCGGATATTGACCGGCTATAAGTCCGAGACGAACAGGGTGCTTACAAACTCCAATGTCGGCGTGATCCCGAAGGATTATACGGTATTCGAGCGCCTCGAGAACCATTTCGGCAGTTCAAATTTCGTGACGATCGCGCTCGTCGCCAAAGGGCACAGGATCAACTCCTCTACGCCGGACAAGCCGTATTACAATGCAGGCCAGGCCGCCGACGTATTCAGGAACGGGTTACTCGACGACAAAAAGGTGGCATCAGAGGCGACCGTGCTCCTGGAAAAATACAAGGACAGGCAGTTCTTCATGTTCCTGCAATTCGCTTCTCCGGATTCAAACGGCCATAGCTACGGCGAGAACTCCGTCCAATATAACGACGCGCTCATCCTCTGCGACAAACTGACCGGAGAGATCGTGTCGAAATTAAAAGAATCGGGCATTTATGAAAAGACGATAATCTACGTCACCGCGGACCACGGTTTTGACGAGGGGCAGAAGGGGCACGGCTACGCTCCATACGTTTTCATCGCGACCAATGACCCCCGCGGAGTAAGGCCGGGCGTCCAGACCGAAATAACCCCGACGATACTCGACAGGCTCGGGGTGGACGTGGAAAAGATAGAGCCGCCTTACGACGGCAAACCCCTGACAAAATGACGGCTTGGAGGATCAGATGAAACTTACCTTGACGCAGTTATCGATATTCGTGGAGAACAGGCCGGGACGCCTTTTCAGCGTCTGCTCGCTCCTCGGCGACGGCGGGATAAATATCAGGGCGATCACGATAGCCGAAAGCGAAGGTTTCGGCATATTGCGTATCGTCGTCGACAGGCCCGATGACGCGTTCGATGTCCTGAAGATGGCCGGATACACCGCAAATATCGCGGATATCGTCGCGGTAGATATCGTCGACAAACCGGGCGGCCTCGCCGGAGTGCTCAA
>JAKLIT010000159.1 GCA_022709465.1 Candidatus Omnitrophota bacterium
CATACAGCTGGCTAATATAGTCCCCTACGCGTCGGATTTCACGAGGACGAATATCGGCAGCCCGGAGTTCCCGGTTATGGTCGAGGTTTATAAGGTGGCCGAAAAGGTTACCGGGATAATGCTCGAGGTAACTCCTACGGTCGCCGGCGACAGCCAGGTGGTCACGATGGATATACATCCCGAGGTAAGCGTGCTCGTGGACCAGCTCCCGATAACGGCTTCGACAGAGTTCCCGGATGGCCTCGGATATCCGGTCATAGATACGAGGACGGCGCAGACATCGGTGGTAATTAAGAGCGGCGAGACGGTCGTTCTGGGCGGCCTCATCAGGGAAGACGAGAATGTGACGAAGAAGAAGGTCCCTTTTCTCGGTGATGTCCCGCTGGTCGGCGAACTATTTAAGACGTACCATACGAACAGCGTAAAGAAGAATCTCGTGATATTCCTCACGGCGACGGTACTTAACTCAAGAGGAGAGCCGGTACTATGAAACGCAAGCTTATAGTAATGTCGGTAGTATTGGCCGCGGCCGTTGCCGCTTCGACGGTATTCGCGCAGGTCATAACTAAAACAAAATCCTCGGGCAGCAAGCAGAAAGATATAGTCCTTACTACAGCCGACATGAAGGACTCCTATAAGGTCGTCGGGATCGTATCGGCCCGCGGCGGAGAAGTGAATCTGGACGGTTTGAACGCAAAATTGAAGGATGCGGCCAGGGACCTGGGAGCCGATTGCGTCATAGGCATCAATTATTTCAATTACAGCGGCTATGTCTATGCTTATGGCACGGCAATAAAGCTCAAGGAATAGAGCAACCAGTCTTGTTTGGGTTTCACGCCTGTTTGTATTTCCCGCACATTGCCTACACCGGAAATGTACCCATTAAATAACAGAAATTTCATATAAAGATATGTCCGAAAAAAGGCGCCTATTCCTTATTGACGGCAATTCGTTCTGTTACAGGGCTTTCTATGCCATACGCGCCCTCTCGAACTCGAAGGGGCAGCCGACAAATGCGATATACGGCTTCATTACGATGATAAACAAGATCATCAAGGACGAGAAGCCGGGCTATCTCGCCATAGCTTTCGACCTGAAAGGCCCCACGTTCAGGCATAAGAAATTTGAGCAGTATAAGATACACCGCAAGCCGATGCCGGACGAGCTCGTCGACCAGATGCCTATAATAAAAGACGTCGTCAGGGCATATAATATACCGGTCTTTGAATTGCAGGGCTATGAGGCGGATGACATACTCGCGACGCTTACAAAGTCTGCGGTGGCCGCGGGATACGAGGTCTATATCGTGACGGGCGACAAGGACATGCTCCAGCTCGTCGGGCCCCATGTCAAGGTATACAACGTCCATAAGGAGGGGCTTGTATACGACAAGGACGCGGTAAGAGAACGCTATGGCGTCCATCCGGAGGGCATAGTTGACCTTATAGCGTTGATGGGCGACGCTTCGGACAACATACCGGGCGTCACGGGCATCGGGGAAGTCACCGCGAGGAAGCTTATGGAAGATTTCGGGAGCCTCGACGGGGTGATCGCGGGCGCCGATAAGATAAAGTCCGAGGCGCTGCGCAGGAAGATCATTGAGCATAAGGACCAGGCGCTGATGAGCAGGGACCTCGCGACGGTCGATTCCGGGGTGCCTATAGATGTAGACCTCGAAAAACTGCGCCTTGCCGAACCTGACAGGGAGAAGCTCTACGGGATCTATTCGGAGCTCGAGTTCAGGAGCCTGTTAAAGGATTATTCGGCTCCCGGGAAGCAGATATCGGGCAAATACGAGCTCGTAGAAAGCGAGGCGGCCCTCGAGCGGCTCATAAAGGAACTGTCGTCGCAGAAGGAGTTCGCGCTTGATTTTGAGACGACCGGGACTGACCCTATGTCGTGCGAACCGGTCGGGATATCATTTTGCTGGAAAGAGGGCAGCGCCCATTATGTGCCGATAGGGGACGTAAAAGGCGGTTTCGACAAGGCAGGGCTCTTCGGGGCCCTTAAGCAGGTGCTTGAGGACAGGGATATAGCCAAGATCGGCCAGAACATCAAATACGAGAAGCTGCTGTTGGCCGTAAACGGAATTGATATAAAGGGCGAGCTCTTTGATACGATGGTCGCGTCATATGTTCTGAACCCGTCAAAATCGAACCATAACCTCGAAGACATAACGCTTGAATACCTCGACTTGAAGAAGACGCCGATAACGGAACTGATAGGCGAGGGCAAGAAGAAGATAACGATGAAGGAAGTCGAGGTAGGCAGGGTAAAGGATTACTGCTGCCAGGATTCGGACGCGACGTTCAGGCTCAAGAAAGTCCTCGACGGACAGCTCGAGGAGAAGGGCATGGGCAAGCTCTTCCATGAGGTCGAGATGCCGCTCATAGATTGCCTCACGGATATGGAGCTAAGCGGTGTCGCGATAGATACCGCGTATCTCGGCGCGATGTCGAAGGAGATGGAGAAGCAGCTCGAAAAGATAACCGCGGAAATATACGAGTCGGCGGGAGCCGAATTCAACATCAATTCTCCGAAACAGCTGGCCGAGATACTTTTCGTCAAGCTGAAGCTCCCGGCGGTGAAGAAGACCAAGACCGGGCAGTCGACCGACGTGGATGTGCTTGAGGCGCTTTCGGGTTCGCATAAGCTCCCGGCGTTGCTGCTCAAGTACCGCGAGATACAGAAGCTGAAATCGACTTATGTCGACGCGTTGCCGGAGTTGGTAAACCCTAAGACGGGCCGCGTGCATACTTCGTTCAACCAGACGGTCACCGCTACGGGAAGGCTGAGCTCTTCCGACCCGAATTTCCAGAATATCCCCGTCAAGACGGAGATGGGCAGGAAGATACGCAGGGCGTTCATAGCGGGCCGCGAGGGATGGTCGGTCCTGACGGCGGATTATTCGCAGATAGAGCTAAGGATACTCGCGCATTTCTCGGCG
>JAKLIT010000016.1 GCA_022709465.1 Candidatus Omnitrophota bacterium
CTCTACCGGAGGCACGATAGATATCAATGACGGTATCCTTGACCTCTCGACCCAGACGGTAGACGTCACGCTTAACGCCACGGCAGACGCCCTGAACTTCGACTCGAATACCCTCTCGATAGACGCAGACGCGAACAGGGTGGGCATAGGGACGGCCGCGCCAGGTTATACGCTCGATGTTGCCGGGAACACGCGCGTAAGCAACGCCTCAACTACGGCGAGCCTGCTTATAGCGGGTGCCGGGGATACGTATAAATATTCCGCCTTGAACCTGTTCGACGATTCCGGGAACAAGCTATGGGCGCTCCAACATCGGCAGATTGCCGCGGAACTCAACAATTTCCTGATCGAGGAATATGACGGTATCGACTATTACAGGAGATTATCGATAGCGCCGGGCGGAAATACGGGGATAGGTACTATAGACTTTGACGGCACTCCTGCGGCGGGCAGGCTTATCGTAAAGGGTTCTACGAACGACGGCTCGACGAACGCGCAGGTCTGGCGCGACAGCGACGAGGCAAACGTTGCTTATCTTGATACCGACGGCAACCTGACCTTGAGCGGCACGATATCCGCCTCGGGCAGCGCCTTCTCGGGCACGACGAATAGGACATTTACGGTCAACTCCGACAACACGACCGACGAGATAGCCGAACTGATATTCGGCGGGGCAGGCACCGGCTCCGGCAAGATATCGACGACCGTCGGCAACCTGAACATAGATTCGGCGGGCGGCACCATCGACATCAACGACGGTACGCTCGACCTCTCGACGCAGACCGTGGATGTCACGCTTAACGCGGCGGCGGATGCGCTGAACTTCGATTCAAATACCCTATCGATAGACGCGGCGAGTCACAGGGTAGGGATAGGGACAAACGCACCCAGCACCGCATTAGATATGGTAGGAATATTCAGGCTCGAGCTTACTTCTTCTGTATTCTCACAGCAAGGCATCGATGGCAACGGTTTTTGGTTTGAACAGATCGGAAGCAACACTTCAAACGATGCTTTGAGGTTCCAGTCGTCCCTGTCCGGTGATGCGACGAACTACACACAGTTTATAGTTGATCCGACAAATGGCATAGCATTCACCTCGCTGGGCACGGGTAATTATTATGTGGGAATAGGCGATGTGACCCCGGCTGCGGCCTTAGTTGTCGGTTCCGACGCCGGCGCATCGGTCTCCGGCGCGGGCTCAGCCTATATCCAGAATGACCTCGAGGTCGATGGAACATTATATGCCGCCGGTTCAAGCCTTACAGGCACGACATCCGACACCTTTGAGATAAATACCGACGGCTTTGGCGCCGTCATAAGCACGACCAACCGTTCCACCGACGGCACGTATACGCTGCCAAACGTCGCGGGAGCCGCCCAGATACTCACGACGAACATGTCGGATGCCGCGGCCGCTGTTACTCTCTACGAGGCGGACGTTAACAGCCTTAGCTTTGATACCGATACCCTGTCTATAGATGCGCAGAACAACTGGGTCGGCATCGGGACGACATCTCCGGACTCAAAGTTGACCGTTGATGGAGGGGGAAGCAACCACGGTTATGTCTCAACGAGGTCCACCAATGGTAATTACTGCGGGATACTGTTTACGGATGCGGACGGACTGCAATGGGGTCTATATAAGGATGCTACGGCGGACCCGATACTGCAATTCGGCAGGTACACGGACGGGGTTTGGCAGGCCGCGCCGATCAGTTTTATCAGGAATGGGGACGTTATTTTCGGCGACAGGTATGTCGGCATTGCGGATACAGACCCGGTCGCTTCCTTGGTTGTCGGCGACGACGCGACCGCATCGATCAGCGGCGTGGGTTCGGCTTACATCCAAAACAACCTCGAGGTCGACGGAACGCTTTATGCCGCCGGCTCAAGCCTTACCGGCACGACCGCCGATACCTTCACCGTCAACTCTGACGGCACGGCCGCGGCATCGACGCTGGCCTTGGGCGCAGCGGGGACAACAGGCGGCTCCATAACTACCGGCGCGGGAAATCTCACGATCGACTCTACCGGAGGCACGATAGATATCAATGACGGTATCCTTGACCTCTCGACCCAGACGGTAGACGTCACGCTTAACGCCACGGCAGACGCCCTGAACTTCGACTCGAATACCCTCTCGATAGACGCGTCGCAGAATTTCGTGGGGATCGGCACGGCTGCGCCGGACCGATTCCTTGCAATAGCCCCTCCGGATAACGCGGAAGCGAGCATAGGAATGGTGTCCACAAGCGGAGCGGGCGCGGAGATCTATCTCGGGAACGGCGGCGCATACGGCGGCGCGATCGGATACACACAGAATTTCGCCGGTGCAATAGAATTCAAGACCAACGGTATAACCAATGCCGACTCTAAGGTGATAATATCGAGTGCCGGGAAAGTCGGAATAGGCACTGGCACGGTAACCGAACCTTCCGCCGCCCTCGACGTGCAGGCCGCCGTGACCGCGGCTTCAGCCGTCGCGAACGGGGTCAGGTTGCAGCAAACCCTGACGGCCGCCGCCGACAGCGATTCGCTCAACAGCTTATTGATAAACACCACATTCGCCGACGGAGGTTTTTCCGGCGTAAAGCATAACGGCATCGCCTTCCCCGACGCGCAGGGCACGAAGATGAACCTCGGGTACGACGCGGCGAAAGCGAAGTGGATAGGCATAGACGGGAGCTGGCGCCAGGGCTTCACGAACGATACAGGTTTCGAGTTTTATATATCATCCGACAACACGAGCTGGGGCGATTCGAAGCTGCATATCGATACCGACAGCGTTGATTTCTATGTCGACCCGGTTGTCGGGACATCGGGCACGAACAGGTGGCTCAAGATGTTCGGCAACATCCTGTTCGAGGAGAATGACGATTATATCGGCACGTACAACACCGGCACTTTCACGGTCGGCAACCTCCAGAATACCTCTACGGCGACGACCGTCAACTTCGGAAGGGACGGAGGCATCGACGTGATGAACTTCAACAGGGGCGGCACCACGTATAACTTCCTGACGCTTAAGTCGGCTGGCACCGATGACATAACCCTCGACCCGGCGGGCGGCGACGTTTCGGTAGACGGAAATATCGCGACGACGAGCAACGGGAACATAACAGCCGGCGGAAGCGGCGCGGTCCAGTGCGGTACGGGCGCGTTCAAATCATCGGACGGCACCGCGGGCCTTACGGGTACGTATAATATAGACGGTTCGGCGGCAGGCACCGTCGCGACGATGGAATTCAAGAACGGGATACTCGTAGCCGTTACCACACGATAAAGGAGAGTATTATGAAAAGCACGGTTGTAACGAACGCGTTATTGGCGATAATCGCTTTATTGCTGTTTTTGAACCTTTTGGCGAAAGGGCCGGTGCCCGGGGCGGAAGCGGACACCTTTAAGCTCGACGATTGCATAACATCAAAAGCGGGAGACAGGCCGGCAGGGTATGTCCACGTCGTCAGCCACTAGATACCTGGCAGCGCTTCTCGTGCTGGCTGCGGGCACGGCTTTTGCCGTCACCGACAGCTATCTTGAGGATTTCAGCGGCCGCAATCCCGACGTCACGATAGACGGCCAGGACCACTGGACGGTGACGCAGGGCGGCGATGATAACGCGATCGTCGACGACCAGACCACTCCCGACGGGACGGGGCGCAGCCTCAGGATCACCGACGCGTCGCCTACCGTTATCGCGGGAAGGCCCGCCGATTACGGCGGCGTATCCCCGACATGGGTCAGTTATAACGTCATGGCTGCCTCCGGCAACAAGCAGAGGAGCGTCCCTGCATCAGGCATCGCCGCGGTCACATTCGATTATACCGGCAAGATACTCGCGAGCAACGGCACGAGCTGGGCCGATACGGGACTCACCTATGAAAACGGCCAATGGTACACAGTGACGATGAAGCTCGATTTCTCGACCCACAAGTACGACCTTTATATATCGATTTACGATGACCCGGATGTCCAGTTCGTGCCCGTGAAGTCCGGGCTGCAGTTCATAGACACATCGGTGAACAAGTTAAGCGGGTACTATTTTTACGGCGCGTATTCATCTTCAGGCCGGGCGAATTCGTATGCCGACGACATATCCATCTCGTATATCTACAGGCTTGAATTCATAAACACGCCCCAGGTCCTCGTGCAGAACGAAGTGTCCGGGCCGATAACCGTACAGTTACAGGACGCGGATTCGGCGCCGCAGACCGCGCTTGATGACTATACTCTCGAGCTGAAATCGTCCTCTGCGGGCGGGAAATTCTCTTTAAGGAAAGAGCCGTGGGTCAATGTGACCCAGGTCACCATATCGAAGTTCAGCCAGGGCGTGACGTTCTATTATAAGGATTCCGCAGTGGGCAGTCCCATGTTATCTGCCGCCGAATATCCGGAGATCGGCTGGCTGGAAGCCCTGCAGCAGCAGCGCGTAATGCAAAGGGTCGCCCATTTTACCGTCTCGTCGACGACCCCTCAGGCAGCGGGCGAGGACTTCAAGCTTACCGTAACCGCAAAGGACGAGGACGGCGAAATAAACCTCGATTATTCCGGCACCGTCCTGCTCGAAGCGGATTATATCCTGCCGGCGTCGGGCACGAAGCAGTTGTCGAAGCAGGAAGCGTCCGGCTTTTCACGCGGAGTGCTCGAGCTGACGGTCAACTATCCCGACGCGGGCGTGATAGCCGTTACCGCCAGGGATAAGGATGATACGCAGCTCAGCGGTACATCCGGCTCGATAGAATTCCTGCCGTCTTATTTTACCATGGTTGCGCAGGGCCCTCAGGCCGCCGGCAGGGATTTTAATGTTACCGTGGAGGCAAAGAACCTTGCGGGGCAATTGACGCCGAATTATAAAGGCGATATGCGGCTCGCGCCCGTGTTCGTCGCGCCTGCAAGCGCCGACGGCGCTTCTTTCTCGCCCGGTACGATAAACGGGGAACTCTTCTTGTCCGGAAAAGTCACCCTGCCAGTAAATTATAACCGTTGGGGCACGATAAAGGTGAGGGCCGAGGACCCGCGTTACCCCGGTAAGTCCGTCGAGTCCTCAAATATTAAGTTCAATGCGGCCGCCCTCAAGGTGGCGGTGCCCGAGCCCCCGCCGGGCAGGGATTTCTTCTATATAGGGGAGGTGATCCCGGTCGAGATAACGGTCAACGACGGCGCCGGCATCCCGATACCTAACTTTACCGGCCCGGTCTCTATCACGGCCGGCTCAAACCTGAACTTGCCCGCGTCTTACGGTTTCGAACCGCGCGACGAAGGCAAACATACATTCCCCGTTGCGGCAAAAGCGACCGGGAAATATACGATCAAGGCGCGCGAGCCGCAGGGCAACCTCTCCGCAGAAAGCTCGCAGTTTGAGGTAAGAAATGCTACAATTGTCGTAATAGACACGGTCTCGCCGATCGGTACCGCCGAGGTGTTGATACAGCTGGTCGATGACCAGGGGCGCGTGATAACGACCGAGAATAACCTCGAGATACTCATAAAGCTGATCGAGGGCCTCGACAACCTCAGCGCGTCGTCGATGTCGACCGTGACGCCGGTAAGGTTCATCAACGGCCAGATAAGGATACCGGTCTCCGACACGGAGGCAGAGGAGGTCGGCATAGTGCCGCAGACCGAACTCGGGCTCAAGGTTAAAGCCGGAAAGGTTACCTTCGGCCGTGTAGCCAAGTCCGGCATAGGCACGCTTATGTGGAGAGAGATCAAGGAGAAAAAGGAAAAGCGATGATCGGAGAATCCCTCGTCGAAAAGGGAATAATCACCCGCAAGCAGCTGGAGGAAGCGCTGCAGGAACAGAAAAGCTCCGGCGAATTCCTCGGTTCGATACTTGTCGGGAAGAGATCCGCTTCCGAGCACCTGATAGCGAAGGCGCTGAGCGAGGAACTCGGTCTCGCATTCATGGACCTTTCGAAATATTCTATTGAGGCCGCCGCGATAAAGCTTGTGCCTGAAGCGGTATGCAGGAAATATACGCTGGTTCCGGTATATGAGGCCGGCGGCAACCTTACGGTAGCGATGGCCGACCCGACCGACGCTGCAGTAAAGGACGAACTGAAGGGCCTTACCAAGCTGAAGATCAGGCCGGTCTTCTCTCCGGTCTCCGAGATAAAAGGCCGCATAGAGAAGGAATACGCCGGTACGGCAAAGACGCCGAAGAAAGAGGTCGAGGAGCTCATCGAAGTAGCGAGCTTAGCGCCTGTCATACAGGTCGTGGACACGCTTATAACCAAGGCGGTGGAGTTGGGGGCGAGCGATATCCATCTTGAGCCGGACCAGGGGCATTTTTATTGCCGTTACCGCATAGACGGCATACTGCGCGAGATACCTGAGCTGCCGAAAAAATATGAGGCCGCGATAATCTCCAGGATAAAGATCATGTCCAGCATGGACATAGCCGAAAAGCGCCTGCCGCAGGACGGCAGGATACAGACGACTGTAGCGAACAAGAGCGTCGACTTGCGTGTCTCGACATTCCCCACGCTCAGCGGCGAGAATGTCGTGTTGAGGATACTCGACAGGAGCAGGGCGTTCCTTGAACTCGACGGCCTCGGTTTCGCCCCGGACAACCTCAAGATAATAGAGAAGGCGATCAAGCGCCCGTTCGGCATGATACTCGTAACGGGCCCGACCGGCAGCGGCAAGACGACGACGCTCTACGCCGCGTTGAACAAAGTGAACAACCTCGATAAGAACATAATGACGCTCGAGGACCCGGTCGAATACGAGATACCGAGGATAAGGCAGTCACAGGTAAACGTTAAAGCCGGTCTTACTTTTGCAACCGGCTTACGTTCGATGGTCCGCCAGGATCCAGACATCATAATGATCGGCGAGATCCGCGACAAAGAGACCGCCGATATAGCGATACATGCCGCGTTGACGGGGCACCTCGTGTTTTCCACTCTCCATACGAACGATTCCGCGTCAGCCGCGACAAGACTGATAGACATAGGCGTCGAGCCGTTCCTTGTCGGCACCTCCGTCATAGCGATAATAGCGCAACGGCTCGTAAGGACGCTCTGCCCCAACTGCAAGAAACCCTATACGCCGGGCAGGGAGGAGCTGGACCTTCTCGGCCTCGGCACAGTCGACGAAAAAGTGGTCTTCTACAAGGAGACCGGTTGCCGTCGCTGTTTCGATACAGGATACTCGGGCCGCACGGGCATATTCGAGATACTCGCGCTCGACGACAAGATGAAAGAGCTTATCAGCAGGAAGGTCTCCTCCACGCAGATACACGAGGCCGCCGTCCGGAACGGCATGAAGACCCTACGCGATGACGGGACCCTCAAGGTAAAGGCGGGCATCACGACGGTCGCGGAAGTGCTTAGGGTAACGAAAGAGGCCTGACAACATGACATTCCTGATCATCCTTATAGCAGTTTTCCTCGCGATGAACGTCGGTGCGAACAATGCCGCGGCGGAAATGGAGGCGGCGTACAGGACCGGCTCGCGCACGAAGAAGGAAGCCCTGACGCTTATAGCTATATTTGTCGTCCTCGGCGCGATAATCTCGGGCCTTCCCGTCCTTAAGACCCTCAGCGAGGGGCTTGTCCCCGTCAGGACCTTCAAGACGGTATTCTACGTCGTATTCGTAGTGATGGCGGTGGCCGCGGCTTTCGACTTCGTATCGAACGCGTTCAAGGTCTCTATCCCTACGACATACGCGATCGTGTCTTCCTTCGCGGCCGTAGGGATATATTTCGAATGTCTCAATACCGAGAGGTTCATCGATATCCTCGTCTGGTGGTTCGTGACCCCGATAACGGCTTTCGGCGTCGCTTTTATAATAGGCAAGATACTTAACCACAAGACTGTAAGGTATTTCAATTTCCTCAAGGAAGGGCCCAGGATAAAAGTACTTCTGGGAGCGCTGTTGACGTTCTCCGGATGTTATGTCGCGTTTGCGGGGGGAGCGAACGGCGTCGGAAAGGCGATGGCCCCGATAGTCGCTTCGGGCTTTACCGACAACAGTTGGGCGTTGCTGCTCGGCGGCGCGGGAATAGCCGCGGGCGCGCTGATATTCGGCAAGGGTGCGCTGGAGAAGGATGAGAGGGAGATGGGAGAGATCGGCTTTGTCAGGGCTATCGCAATAGAGCTCATCTGCGCGACATCTCTGATGGTCGCCGCCGTGAATGGCATACCGCTTTCTGTCTCCGTAACGGTGACTGCGGCCCTGACAGGACTTGGCTGCGCCGATCTCGGCATACCGCAGAGTTTCAGGAAGCATCACATCGTCCGGACGGCGCTGATATGGACGATAGTCCCGTTCTTTTCGTCGATACTGACCTATTCCCTTCTGCGCCTGCTTAACATGATCCTGAAATGAGCATAACTATCGGAAAACCCGAACTCGAGGATATCATTACGCATGCCAGGAAAGCATTCCCCGGAGAAGCATGCGGGCTGCTTGCGGGCAGGGGCGGCAGGGTATCGAAGGTCTACCGCCTGACGAACACGCAGAGGGGCGCGATGAGATACGCGGCCCCGGAAAAAGAACAGTTCGAAGCGGCCAGGAAGATGCGCGCGGATGGTGACGAGATGATAGGCATTTACCATTCCCATCCCAACATGGGGCCGTACCCGTCCTCATTGGATATAAAGATGGCGCTGCACCCGGAGTGTTCATACATTATAATTTCACTGATGAAAAATATTCCGGAGGTCCGTTCGTTCAGGATATCCGCGGGCCTCGTTAAAGAGGAGTCCGTTCATGCCGGATGAACTGTCGCGGGAGCAGCGCGAAAGGTACCGCAGGCATATCGTATTTAGCGATATAGGCGAAGCGCGCCAGAGGAAGCTGCTTTCTTCATCTGCGCTTATAATAGGGGCGGGCGGGCTCGGTTCTCCAGCGGCGCTTTACCTGACGTCATGCGGGGTCGGGAGGATAGGGCTCGTCGATCCAGACGACCTCGAGCTGTCGAACCTGCACAGGCAGGTCCTTTATGCCGCCGAGGATATCGGCAACCCGAAAGTCACCTCTGCATCAGCGAGGCTGTCGTCGCTCAACCCGGACGTCAAGGTCAAGACGTACAATATCCGCCTTGACGCGGGAAACATAGAAGGCATCGTTAAGGATTATGGTATAATCCTCGATTGCACGGATAATTTCCCATCGAAATACCTGTCTAACGACACATGTGTCAGGCTCGGAAAGCCGCTCGTGATGGGCGGCATATACAGGTTCGAGGGGCAGGCTACCGTGATATTGCCGGGCAAAGGGCCGTGTTACAGGTGCATATTCCCGGAACCGCCCGCGCCGGGCACTATGCTCCCTCCCGAAGAGGCGGGGTTGCTCGGTTCTGTCCCCGGGGTCATAGGGGCCATACAGGCCACCGAAGCGTTGAAATTGCTGGCCGGCATAGGAGAGCCCCTGTCCGGCAGGCTGCTAAGGTATGATGCGCGGACGTGCGGTTTCAGCGTTTTGCGGTTTAACATGAATGAACACTGCCCGTCCTGCGGAAGGAGATAGGTAGCTTATGACTGCGCGTATAGAGTTATGGGTGATATTCGGTGTCGCGATAACCGCGATGATGTACCTGGACCTTTTCGTGCTGAACAAGAAAGCCCACGCAGTGAAGCTCAAGGAAGCGCTCGGGTGGGTAGCGATATGGGTAGGCGCAGCGCTGTTCTTCTGCCTCGGTATATATTTCATGCTCGGCCGCATAAAAGCGCTCGAGTTCCTTACGGGATATGTCATAGAAGAATCGCTTTCCGTCGATAATCTCTTCGTTTTCATAATGATATTCGAGTATTTCAGGATACCCCCCTCATATCAACCTCGCGTTCTGAAATGGGGCATACTCGGCGCGATCATCATGAGGGCCCTGTTCATCATGGTCGGCGTCGGGCTCTTCAACGCGTTCGACTGGATAATATACGTGTTCGGCGCGCTCCTTATATTCACCGCCATTAAGCTCGCGGTCCGCAAAGAGGAGAAGTTCGATCCCGAAAAGAACCCGGTCCTTCGGCTCTTCAAGAGATTCTTCCGCGTCAGCGGGGATTACCACGGCGAGAAGTTTTTCGTGTCGCATTCGGGGTTATGGTCTGCGACGCCGCTGTTTATCGCCCTGCTTCTGATCGAGTCGAGTGACGTCATATTCGCCATGGATTCCATACCCGCCGTGCTCGCGATAACGAAGGACCCGTTCATAGTATACACTTCTAACATTTTTGCCATACTCGGCCTGCGTTCGCTCTTCTTCGTGATATCCGGAATGATGGGGCTGTTCAGGTATCTTAAGCTTGGTATATCGGCCATACTATGTTTCGTAGGCGTGAAGATGCTTATATCGCACTTTTACGAGATACCGATAGCCTTATCGCTCGGTGTTGTCTTCGGGTTGTTGGCGGTTTCCATAGTTGCATCCGTCCTGCATAAAGAAGAAGGAGGCAGATAATGCCCGAGCTCAGGGAGAACCCCGCGACAAAGAGGTGGGTGATAATCGCGACCGAGAGGGCGAAGAGGCCGGAAGATTTCAAGAAGAACATAACGGCCGCGCCGGAGATCCCGCCGTATGACGCAAAATGCCCTTTCTGCGAAGGGAACGAGGCTTTGAGCGGTGAAGAGATATTCGCTATAAAGGGCGTCAGGGTCATTCCGAACAAGTACCCGGTTCTGGTCCCGCCGTTAAAAGGGTCTCCTGCGGAACCGAAACGGCATAAGTCCGGGATATACCTGCACATGGAAGGCACCGGCAAGCACGAGCTGGTGATCGAGAGCCCCGCGCATAATAAATGCATAGCGACCATGAGCATAGAGGAGGTCTCAAGGATTATAAGGGCTTACCAGGAGAGGTATCTTGCCCTTGACTGGGATCCGGCGTATAAACTCGTAACGATATTCAAGAACCACGGCCCCCGGGCCGGCGCCTCGCAGCAGCATGCCCATTCCCAGATAGTGGCGACGTCCTTCATACCTTTGCACGAAAGGTTCGCGATAGAGGCCGCGCAGCGTTATTATGATGAGCTCGGAAGGTGCGTCTTCTGCGACATAATAAAGAACGAGCTCGCGGAGAAGGATCGGCTCGTCACGCAGAACGAAAAGTTCGTCGCGTTCGTGCCTTACGCGGCAGTCCTTCCTTACGAGACCTGCATAATCCCGCTCAGGCACGCCACGACCTTCGCGGACCTGCAGCCGCAGGATATTGAGCCGCTCGCGCAAATACTCCATGACGTGCTCGCGAAATTCTACCACGGCATGAACAACCCCGACCTCAATTATATCATCCGGACGGTACCGCACCATTCCGCGTGCGAGCCGTACTACCATTGGCATATACAGGTCCTTCCGCGCCTTACTACGCCGGCGGGTTTTGAGATCGGTTCGGGCATCACGGTAAACGTCGCCCTTCCGGAGGAATCCGCTAAATTCTTAAGGGAGTTCAAACTATGACAAAAAATGTCAGCGCAACTTTGGCCGTCACCGTCGCATCTTTGTTATTACTTCCGTCCTTTTCCGCCGCTGCGCAAAAGAAGCCGTCCGGAGCCCCCGGACTGAAGGGCTGGTACCTTATCTGGAACGACGAATTTAACGGCGAGAAGGTCGATAAGAAGAAATGGTATGTCGAGGACGCCGCGCTGGTCAAGAACAACGAGCTGCAGTATTATACGCCGAAGAACGCCTATATAAAGAACGGCAAACTGGTGCTGAAGAGCGACAAGGAGACGATGGGCGGGCGCGCTTACACGTCGGGCCTTGTCGAGACGAAGGGCAGGTTTACTTTCCAGTACGGCAGGGTTGAGGTGCGCGCGAAGCTCCCGGGCACGAAGGGCCTTTGGCCCGCGCACTGGATGATGCCGGAGCGTGGCTCTTGGCCGCCGGAGATAGATATAATGGAATTAGTGGGCAGCAAGCCGAACGTCATACACATGACGAACCATTACGGAGTCTACCCGCATAACCGTTACGATACTAAAATATTCGCGGGGCCGGATTACACGAAGGACTTCCATATCTACGCGCTCGAATGGGACGAGAGCGAGCTGCGCTGGTTCATAGACGGCGTCCAGAGGTCTGCGGTATCCAGGAACGTGCCGAAAGAGCCGTTCTATATAATACTCAACACCGCCGTCGGAGGCATAATGCCCGGAAATCCCGATGCCACGACGGTTTTTCCCCAGTACCACGAGATAGATTATGTGCGCGTTTACGCGAAGGAGATACCGGGTACATATTTCCTGATGACATCGGCGGAGAACGGAAAGGTAACGGTCGACCCGCGCCTGCCAAGATATAACAAGGGCGAAAAGGTGAAGCTTACCGCGGTGCCGAAGATCGGTTATAAGTTTCTCGGCTGGACGGGAGATCCGTCGCTCGGCGCGGATAATCCGGCCCGGGTCCAGATGAACAGGCATAAGAATATATCGGCATCCTTTATTGATGACCCGAACGCGCCGAAACTCCTGTCACGCGGCAAGGAGGCATCCGCCTCGACCTTCGAGAGCGAAGCGATGCCCGCGAAATACGTTACCGACGGCGACATGAACAGCAGGTGGTCTTCCGAGTTCTTCGACCCGCAGTGGGTAAGTGTTGACCTCGGGAAAACCTGCGTAATAGAAGCCGTGCGGCTCGAATGGGAGACCGCGGGCGCGAGGGCCTTCAAGATCCAGGTCTCGGACGACGGCAAACAATGGGAAACGTTCTATTCGACCGACAACGCTTCCGGGGGGACGGAAGAGATAATGGGGTTGAACACCGTGGGCAGGTATGTGCGCGTCTGCGGCACCGAGCGCAGGACAAAATACGGATATTCGTTATGGGAGTTCGAAATATTCGGAAAGGAGGCGCCCTGAGGGGCAGCAATGAGATACCTTATAGTGTATGCGCATCCGAACCCGAAGAGTTTCAACCACGCGATAAAGGAGAAGGTCGAGGCGCGGCTCAAGAGGGAAGGCGCGCAATATGACGTGCGCGACCTCTATGGCCTCGGATTCGACCCCGTCCTGAAAGGCAGCGACTTCATTGGATTCAAACAGGGAAAGCTCCCCGATGATATCAGCAAGGAGCAGGGCTTCATAAAGAATGCCGACACGCTCATATTCATACATCCGGTCTGGTGGTTCGGCCAGCCTGCGGTCCTGAAGGGCTATATCGACAGGGTCTTTTCGTTCGGTTTTGCGTATACCGCGGACGAAAAAGGGCTAAGGGGCCTGCTTAACGGCAAGAAAGCCGTTATATTGAACACCACCGGCGGCTCTGAGGCCGATTATAAAGACAAGGGCTTCAAGGATGCTTTAGGCAAGACGATGGATATCGGCACCTTCGGGTTATGCGGCATAGAGGTCAAGCTGCATAAGTTCTTCCACGCCGTTCCGGCCGTATCGAACGAGGCCCGCGAGAAGATGCTGCAGGAGATAGATACCCTACCGCTCGGATAATATCCGATTATTGTTGACAAACCGGCGCCGGTAATGTAAACTCTGTAATTGAGTGAGCACTCACTCAATAGGAGACAGCATGCCGGGCATGGCAACTACACATACCGATACAAGACGCAAGATAATAGACGCGGTCATGCTCCTTGCCGCGAAGGAGGGTTTTGACCGCGCTACTACCCAGCAGATATCGCGCCAGGCGGGGGTTTCGGAAGGCATAATATACCATTATTTCAGGAGCAAAGAAGAGCTTTGCCTGGATATGGTGAAAGAGAAGGCCGCCGAGTTCCGGGCGCATGTTGTCGACGGAATAGCCGGCATATCGGCGCCGGATAAGAAACTAGAAAAACTCATAGACCTGCACGTGGATTTCGTAACGAGCGGCGGCGGCCTGTTCAGGATACTCTTCAGCAGGGCCGGAGGCGTCCCGATAATATTCAGGCAGGCGCTCAAGAACGGCATCCTGCCTTATGCCGAGATAATACAGGGGATAATAAAGGAAGGTATTGATAAGGGCGTCTTCAAGCCGATAGACCCGAAGATCACCGCGATGAACCTTATCGGCATGATGCAGGTCGCGCTTATAGCGATATTGCTGGAGGAAGTCCCTTTCACGGCGAAGGAAACTAAAGAGAACATTAAAAAACTGTTTTTCGGAGGTGTCCTGAAATGAAGAAGAAGATAATAAAACTGGCCGTCCTGCTGGCTGTGATCGCGGCGGTAGCGGCGATCGCCTCTTTCCTGTTACCGAAGAAACTGCCGAAAGGGACGTTCCAGACGACCGGCATAATAGAAGGCACTGAGGTCAACCTGAGCCCGAAGATAACGGAACGCGTTAAGGAGGTAAAGTTCGAAGAGGGCGATTACGTGAAGGATGGCGAGGTGGCGATACTTCTCGATCCCGAGAAGAAGGCCGCCGAATACGAGCAGGCGCAGGCAAACCTCGATGTAGCGAAAGCGGGCGAACGCAACGCGGCCGCGGACATCGAGAAAGCCAGGGTCAGGATAGTGGACACGAAACGCGACCTCGAGAGGAATACGCGGTTGCTGGAGAAGAAGCTGGTAGCTCAGAACGACGTCGACAAGGCGCAGACCGCTTATGATACAGCCGTTGCCGACCTGAACAAGGCCGAGGCGCAGAAGTCCTATGCCGAGGCCGGTGTCAAGCAGTCGGAGGCGGTCCTGCGGGTCGCGAAGGTCAACCTTGACGATACAGTGATAAAGTCGACGATAAGCGGCATTGTCACGCTGAGGGCTTTCGAGCCGGGCGAATTCGTGCCGGCCGGTTCCACGGTTCTGACCGTAGTGGACCTCGAGAATATCTGGCTGCGCGTGGATATGGAGGAGACCGCGGTCTCGCGCGTGAAGCTCGGGGATATCGTTAAGATAAAGGCCGATTCGCTCCCGGAGAAGTGGTTCACGGGAAAGGTGGCCGAGATAAACAGCGAGGGAGAGTTCGCGACCCAGCGTGACGTGAAACGCGGCCGCCAGGACATTAAGACGTTCAGGGTAAAGGTCAAGATAGACGAACCGAAAGGTCTGCTGAAACAGGGCATGACCGCCACAGCTACCTTCGGGGACACTCGGTAAAATATGGCATACGCGGCGGAAGTAAAAAATATCGTCAAAAGGTTCCCGTCCGTCACGGCGGTAAATGACGTCAGTTTCTCCGTCGATGAAGGTGAGATATTCGGTTTCCTCGGGCCTAACGGCGCCGGCAAGACGACGCTGATAAGGATGCTGACCTGCCTGACGAGGCCGACGTCCGGCCAGGCGAATATAAGGGGCATCGATGCGGTACGGCACCCGTCGCTGGTCCGGCGCAACATCGGCGTCGTATCGCAGGCGCTGACAAGCGACCTCGACCTCACCGCTTACGAGAACCTGAACATCTACGGGAAGTATTTCGACGTACCGAAGGGCGAGCGGGAAAAGAGCATTGATTACCTGCTCGATAAAGTCGACCTGAAGGACAGGGCGAAGGACCTTGTCGCGACATATTCCGGCGGAATGAGGCGCCGGCTCGAGATAGCGCGCGGGCTCATACATAAGCCGTATATACTGTTCCTCGACGAGCCGACGATAGGGCTCGACCCGCAGTCGCGCCGCGTAATATGGGAGCTGCTCCAGAAGATACGCCATGAGACGAAACTTACGGTATTCATCACGACCCATTACATGGACGAGGCCGACGTGCTTTGCGACAGGATAGGGATAATCGACTACGGCAAGATCGTCGCGCTCGATTCGCCCGCCACACTGAAAAGGAACATAGGTGGCTTCGACATCATAGAGGTTACTCTCGGGAATTCCGGGCCGGAAGTGATGGGTAAGCTGAAAGCGATGAGCTTCATAAAGAACATCACCGAAAAGGACGAGAGTTTACGCATATACGTGGAAGACGCGGCAAGATCTATGCCGGTGCTTTTCGATGAGTTCAAGAAGATGGGCGTCACGACGCAGTACCTCGCTATACACGAGCAGACGCTCGAGGACGTCTTCATCCATTATACTGGCAAGACGATAAGGGAAGCGGAGGCCCAGAAGGTCAGTTTCCTTATAGGCGCCGGAGCGCCGAAGCAGATGCCGGGAGGCAGGATATGAGAGCGTTGGCCGTGTCGGAGAGGGACCTCAAGCGTTTCATCCGCAACCCGTTCGTCATCATAGCGAGCATATTCATGCCGCTGATGTACCTTGTGATCATGGGCAACTCGTTCCAGGGGGAGCTAAAGCACCTTCCGGTCCTGCTGGTCGACCAGGACAAAGGCCCTTCCGCGAGGCGCATGGTCGAGTTGTTACAGGCGCTCGAGGACGGCCCGCGCACGCTCGAGATAACGAGGGAGAGCGACCAGAAGAAGGCCGTCGCTATGGTAAGGGACGGGTTCTATAAG
>JAKLIT010000160.1 GCA_022709465.1 Candidatus Omnitrophota bacterium
CAGGTATTCACTATAGCAATATCCGCGCCCGACGGGGAATCCGTGATCTTATAACCCGACTTTTTTAAAGTCCCAAGTATCACCTCGGAATCCACCAGGTTCCTCGCGCATCCGAGCGAGATAAGCGCAATTTTTATAGTCATTTAGGATTATGCTATTTGGGTAGTTTAAAGCCCTTGACCGCGCCCTTACCGAGCGCACCGATGTCGGCGCCGTTGAGGCCTACCGACAACGTTTCCGCTTTGCTTGTGGATATTTCGAAGGAATTCTTCGCTTCCCACCTCTCTTCGGACCCCTTCTTTAGCGTGCCGTCGAAGATGACCATCCCGTCTGATTTGACCTTCAGGTATACATCGGCCTTCGACTTTACCGAGAGCACTAAAGTCTCGCCTTTAGGTATCTGCGCAGCGGCAGGCTCCTTGACGGCTTTTACCGCCGGTTTTGGCGCCGGCTTTGCTTTAACGGGCTCCGCTTTTTTCTCGGCTTTTGGCCTGGACTTAAAGAATGCGACCGTCTTGGAGATCCCGAACGAGGCAAGTTTTACGGCCGCGATCAATACGACTATGGCTACTGCTACAGAGATCACTTTCTTGTACGGGAACCCTCCGCCGCTGCCGCCGGCGGCATCATTCGCCAGGACCGATATCTGCTCCTTGAATTCGGGTTTATGGCCCGAAAAGCTTTCCGCTATTGCAGTCCCGTCGAGTCCGAGGTAGTTCGCGTATTTTTTTATGAAACTCTTCACGTAAACAGGGCCTGATACCATCTGGTCGATCCTGTCCGTCTCAAGCGCCGAAAGTATACGCGAACTTATGCGCGTGTCTTTCTGTGCCTGCTCAAGCGATATGCCCTTCGCTTCCCGCGCCGACTTTAATCTCGACCCGATTGATTCCATTTGGCCTTTACAGCCTCCATATTATCTATGAGTATTTCCCTCGGTTTCGAGCCGTTATAAGGGCCTACTATGCCTTCTGCCTCCATCGTATCGACAAGGCGCGCGGAACGGGTGTATCCGAGCCCTAGCCTCCTCTGCAGCATGGATACGGAGGCCTGCTTCGTGTCGAGGACCATCTTTACGGCCTCCTCGTACATATCGGCCTTCTCATAGGTCTTGCCGCCGTGGCCCTTCTTGTCCTGCTCCTTCAGTATCTCCTCATCGTATTCTGCGGACCTCTGCTCTTTTATGAACTTGATGACCCTCTCTATTTCGGCATCCTTCACGAGACAGGCCTGCGCGCGGGTCGGTTTCGCGTCCCCGGGCTTCATGAAGAGCATATCGCCCTTGCCGAGCAGTTTATCCGCGCCGTTCATGTCGAGGACGGTCCTGGAGTCGACCTTCGAGGCGACCTTGAAAGAGATCCTCGCGGGGAAATTCGCCTTTATGACGCCGGTAACGACATCAACGGACGGTCTTTGCGTAGCGAGTATTATATGTATGCCTACGGCCCTGGATAGCTGCGAGAGCCTTGTTATCGCGTTCTCGACCTCCTGTGCCGATACTAACATGAGGTCCGCCAGCTCGTCAATGATGACGACTATATACGGTAGGACCTCCGGAACGTCCTCCTGGCCTTTGAAATCGCCCTTATTCTTCTTCTCGTGGAAATATTCTATGTTCCTTACGGCAAGCCGCGCGAACAACCGGTAACGGGACTCCATCTCGTTGACCACCCAGTTCAGGGCCCCCGACACCTTCTTATGGTCCGTGACCACGGGGCATAACAGGTGCGGCAGGCCGTTGAACATCGCGAGCTCTACCATCTTCGGGTCTACCATCAGGAACTTAACCTCGTCGGGGGAGGCGTTAAACAGCATCGAGCTAATTATCGCGTTAACGCAGACGGTCTTTCCGGCACCGGTAGTTCCGGCAATGAGCATATGAGGCATCGTGCTGAGGTCCGCTATCACCGGGACCCCCGCTATATCCTTGCCAAGCGCCAGCGTAAGCTTCGATTTTGCGTTCTGGAACTCGGATGACTGCAAAATCTCCTTAAGGTATACCAGCGCGCTCGACGAATTCGGGACCTCGACGCCTACCCTGGCCTTCCCGGGTATCGGCGCTACTATCCTGACGCTCTGTGCCTTCATAGCAAGCGCGATATCGTCGGAGAGGCTCGTTATCTTAGTCACCTTAACGCCCGGCGCGGGTTCGAGCTCATACCTTGTTATTACGGGGCCGCGCTCGACCGCCGTGACCTTTACCTCGATCCCGAAATCGCGAAGCGTCTCCTCGAGAATCTTAGCGCTCGCGTCAAGGTCATCGCTGATCTTGCGCTCCTCCATTGGGGGCGGCGAATCAAGCAGGCTCATATCCGGGAGTTTGTAATCGCCCACCGACTTCTTTATGACCTTTACCGGGTACGCTTTCGGCTCCTCCGCCTTGATGACTTTCTTTATATCGACGATCGTTGCGGGCCTCGGCTCCTCAGGTATCTCCTTCTTCTTCTGTTCCTGGCTCTTTGAAACTTCCGCCTTGATCTGTTCGAATGCCTTCTTCAGCGACGGTTCCCTTGACGGCGGCTCTTTTGGCTTCGGCCTCTCCTGCTTTTGCTTCGGCCTGTTAAATACCGCGCCGAAGAGCTCCGCTCCTGCGTTGAATAACGATATCAATACCGGCAGTATCAGGAATTCGGTCGCAAGAAGGATGGAAAGCGCGCCGAGCACGATTACCATGACCCATGCGCCGACATTGCCGAGGTATTTTACGAAGAAATTAGAGAAGAAGAGCCCGAGCATGCCGCCGTAATGCACCTTTACGGCATTGCTCTGCGGGGATGATGCCATACTGAGGATGGCGCTCGAAGCTATAAAAAGAAACGAGGTCCCGAGAAGCTTGAAATAGAACTTCTGCGGGACCTTATTAAGGAACTTGCCTATAGCCCACGTCGCCGTGAGCGCCGGGATTATATACGCGCTGAAACCTATCAGGTTGAACAGGCCT
>JAKLIT010000161.1 GCA_022709465.1 Candidatus Omnitrophota bacterium
CATGCATAAAGATAGTCAGCCGCGGAAAGCTCGACGCGGTAGCCCATGTGACGGACCTCGTAGGAATGCAGAAGGACCGCAACGCCCAGTTCATGATCGCGGAAGTGGAAGAGGTCATGATACCTTATACGGGAGAGGCGCCCGCAGAGATCTCGGATGCGACGAAGGTCGACGAGAATAAGTATGTAATAGAAGAGGAGAAGCAGGTCGAGAGCAAAGTGAAGGTCTCGACGAAGGAATATATCGTAAAGAAGGGGGATACACTCTCTTCGATTGCCAGGGCCGAGCTTGGCAAGGCGAACAGGTGGAAATACCTTTACGAGTTAAACAAGGAAAGGATCAAGGACCCGAACAAGCTTAAGTCCGGGACGAAGATCATAATCCCCATAGAATGAATTTTATCGAATTAGTCTCTTCCACAAGGCACCGTTTACGGTTCCTTGTGGCGGGTTATATACTGCTGGTCGTCGTCAGGCTCCTTTCGCACGCCTTCGGCTTCTCGCTGGGCTACCTCTACCTGACTCTCATATGCCTGTCCGGTTTCTGGTTCGGCATAAAAGGCGGCATAATATCGGCTTCGGCCGCATCCGCTATATTCCTCTGTGAAATAACCCTGTTCAAGGACTGGCCTCTGAGAGACGTGGTCGCGCAGAGCGCCCCGTCGAGGATATTGTTCTTTTTTGCGGGCGGCCTCATTATGGCCGTGCTCGCGGACGCCGAAAGGAAATTCAGGAACGGCAACCTAAAGAAATACCTCGACGCGAAAAAGAAGAAGGCATTTTCGGCGGTTGAGGGGCACTTGTCCACTAAAGACAGGTTCCTCGACGCGACCGCCTCGGACAGGTTCCGCATAACATTCCTCGTCGGCGGGTTCTTATTCCTTATCGTAGTCAGATTGCTTTCCCGCGCCTTCGGCTTCTCGCTGGGCTACCTCTACCTGACTCTCATATGCCTGTCCGGTTTCTGGTTCGGCATAAAAGGCGGCGTAATATCGGCCGCCGCGGCGTCCCTGGTATTCTTTATCGAGGTGAATATATTCACGCTATGGCCGCTGAGGGAAGTCGTTGTTAAGAGCATGTATGTGCGCATGGCATTCTTTTTTGCCGGCGGCATAGCCATGGCGTACCTGTCTGAGATGGACAGGAAGCTGAGGGAGAAGCTTAAGGAACTCGCGCGTTACGATGAGCTGACCGAATGCGTCAATTTCAGGTGGATAATGGAGATCCTCGAGAACGAGATAACGCGCTGCCGCCGGTATAATAAGGAGATGGCCGTCATAATGATAGACATCGACCATTTCAAGGATATAAACGACAAGTACGGCCATGTCGCGGGCAACAGGGTGCTGAAGGAATTCGCCGCAGCGGTAAAGGCGAACGTCAGGAGCGTAGATATAGTCGGAAGGTACGGCGGGGAGGAGTTCCTGGTGGTCCTGCCGGAGGCGAACCACAGCCAGGCGCTTCGCGTGCTGCACAGGGTAAAGAACAAGGTGTTAGGGATGAAGGTGCCGCTTGCGGTGCGCGAGGATGAGGCAAAACCCGTAATACATTTCAGCGCGGGTATAGCGTCGTTCCCGCTCAACGGCAAGGGTTATGAAGAGCTGATAAACGTCGCAGACAAGGCGCTCTACCAGGCAAAGGCAGGAGGGCGCGACAGGATCGTCGTCGAAAGGAGGAGGTGCGTCAGGATGAAGCCCCTTTCGAGAGTAAAAGTGGAGCTTATCAACCCGTCTGAGCAGGAAAGGTTCGTCGTGCTTGAGGTCCTGAATATCTCGCAGGACGGGATGCTTGCGGCGGTCGAGGGCGATATCGGGGAGTCCGACCTGGTATGCAGGATGCATCTTCCGTCAGGGAAGGCGCCGTCAGATGTTAAATGCAAGGTAGTGCATAAGGAACGTTCCGGCGACGCCCTATACCTCGTAGGCGTCTCGTTCAAGGACGCGGGCCCCGAACTGAAAGACGGGCTTTCCGCGCTTTTGCCCGCGGATTAAATGATGAATCTCGGGTCTTTTACGAGGGGATTCTTCTTTATCTCTTCCGCGACTGCCTTATCGAGGCCCGGCTTACCGAGCTTGAAGTACATATAATTCTTGTATCCCTCGACTCCCGGCTGGTCGAACGCGTTGATGCCGAGCAGCTCACCCTCGAAAGCGGTCGCCATCTCGAAGAAATAGAGCAGCGCCCCCCAGTAATAGGCCGAGACTTCGGGAAGTATTATAGTGCAGTTAGGCCTCGACTCCCTTACCAGCGCCCATTCCGTAGCTTCCTGCGCCAACCCTATAAGTTCCGAGAATTTCCTTCCGGACAGGATGCCGTTGCCGGCGGGGACCTTTATCTCCGAGACGAATTTCCCCACGCGTATGAATGTTATGGCCTTGTTGTTCATGCCCTCGATATTGTTCTGTTGTATAGAGTGCAGGTCGTTCGTGCCGCGCGCCGATATAGGGGTGCGCCCCGTGTTGACGACGCGGCCCGTCTTGTCGTATTTTTTGCCCAGACTTTCGGCGAGCATCTGTATGTACCAGTCGGCGGTAGATTTCAGCGTCTCGCAGAACGGCATCACTATTGCTATATCCTTACCTTTCATCCTGTAGAGTATCGTATGCAGCGCAGCGTACATATAGGCGGGATTGGCCGTGATATCCTGCTTAACGCATGACTTATGCATATCGGCCGCGCCCCTGAGGACATCCGAGACCTTTACGCCGATGATGGCCAGGTGCAGCAACCCCATATTGAACTCGGAGAACCTGCCGCCGACACCCTTCATTAAAGACGAGTTCCTGAAACTGAGCCGGTCCTTTTCCTGCTCAGCGTCGACTTCCTTGCGCAGGCTCCCTGATACAGGGTCGGTTATCGCGTATATCTGCCTGCCGTAGCGTTTTCCCGCGCCTTTCCTGAGCCATTCCTTTACAGTGATGAACGCGGTCTTCGTCTCGG
>JAKLIT010000162.1 GCA_022709465.1 Candidatus Omnitrophota bacterium
CGCCGGTTGCGCGATCTACGCCGCGGACGGTGCGGGAAGCATAAAAGAAGGCATAAGGATAGCGGAAGAATCGATAGATTCAGGGCAGGGATTTAAGAAGCTCGAGCAGCTTAAGGAGGTCACAAGCAGATGATAGGACTGCAGGAGATAATAGAGCACAAGAAGCATAAGCTTGAACGAGCGCAGGAGGCCCTTCCTCTTGAAGAACTGGAAAAGCAAGCCGTTCCCGTAAAGAACAGGGGATTCAAGTCCGCGATATCAAAGGGCGGCAAGATCAACCTGATAGCCGAGGTGAAGAAAGCGTCGCCGTCACACGGCTTGATCAGGCATGATTTCGATCCTTCCGTCATTGCGAAGGCCTATAAAAAAAGCGGTGCTTCGGCGTTGTCCGTCCTCACGGAAGACAAGTATTTCCAGGGAAGCATAGACGACCTAAGGTTGGCCAGGGATGCTTGCAACCTGCCGGTCATGCGGAAGGACTTCATAATCTCGGAATACCAGGTATTCGAATCGGCTATTGCGGGAGCGGACGCGATCCTGCTGATCGCGACGGCTATGGACAGGGGCATGCTCAAGGCGCTGTCCCACGAAGCGAAATCCCTCGGTATGGACACGGTCGTCGAGGTGCATAATGAACGCGACCTCGAAAAGGCCCTCGGGGTAGACGCCGATATTATCGGAATCAATAACAGGGACCTGGCCACACTGGAGGTCGACCTTCAGGTGACGCGTGAATTGATGCCTAAGGTGCCGGCCGGGAAGATAGTCATCTCCGAGAGCGGGATAAGGGACCCGGAAGACATCCGATCCCTGGCGGCGACAGGCATAAAGGCAGTATTGATAGGAACCGCATTCATGGAATCCGATGATATATCGGCTGAAGTCAAAAGGGTCATGGATTGGTAAGGGTAAAGGTCTGCGGGATAACGAACCTTAAGGATGCCATGGCGGCCTGCCGGCTTGGAGCTGACGCGCTTGGGTTCGTATTCGCGAAGAGCCCGAGAAGGATAAGCGCCTCGAAGGCAAGGTCGATATCCTTGAAAATGCCTCCGTACATATCGTTGGTAGGCGTTTTTGTGGACGAGGATATCAAGAAATTGCTGAAGATAGCGGAAAAATGCAGGCTCGACTGTCTCCAACTCCACGGAAACGAATCGATTAACTATTGCAAACAACTTAAGAAATATTATAAAATAGTCAAAGTGGTCAAGATAGGGGGAAAGAATAATTTAGGAGGGCTATCCGGCTACGATGTTGACGCATTCCTGCTTGATACATACAAGCCGGGCAAAGCGGGGGGCACGGGAAAGAAGTTTGATTGGAGCATGGCTTCACGCGTAAGTAAGCTTGGCAAGCCCGTAATTTTGTCTGGCGGGCTCAAGCCGGGCAATGTTGCCGATGCTATAAGGAAGGTAAGGCCATACGCCGTAGACGTATCGAGCGGGATCGAATCATCGCCCGGCCGTAAGGATATGAAACTCATGAAGGGATTCATACGAAGAGCTAGAAGGACATCTTAGGAGAGGGACCGCAATGAGTTCAAACAAAAGACTGCACCGCCGACTGGCGCTTGATGTAGAGGTAAAGTGGCACAGGAAGAAAGACAAGTCGTCCAGCAGCAAGGCATACATGTTCAGGACGAAGAACTTCGCGCGTCACGGCCTCTTCCTTAAAACCGACAAGAAATTCAGGCTCGGTATGGATATGGACCTTGAATTCATGCTCCCGACGGTATCCCATCCGGTGCTCGTCTCCGGGAAGGTGGCGTGGATAGCCGATAAGGACAGGAACCCTACATATTACCCGGGCATCGGAGTGAAATTCACGAAGATCGACCCCGAAGACAAGAAAGACCTGACGAAGTTCCTTAACCGCAAGTTCAGGAACTACAATGACGCGCAGGAACTCAAGAAAATGTACCTCACGCTCATAGACATGGGCGCGAGGCTGGTAGAGCTCGGAGAAAGGCATCCGGGCGCCATTTATTTCAAGAAGGCCGTTGATAATTCGATAAAAGAGATCTCGGAGGTTGCGCACCTTATAGACAAGGAAGTTTCCGAGATAAAGAATCTGTAGGAGAGGCGCCGGAAATGAACGTTTTTAAGACAGTATTTTTACTCACCTTATTGACCTTATTGCTGATATTTGTAGGCGGGCGGATAGGGGGGAGAGAAGGCATGATCATTGCCTTCTCCATAGCGCTCGCGATGAATTTCATATCATACTGGTTCTCGGACAAGATCGTCCTCTCGATGTACAAGGCGAAGGAAGTGACGAGGGCCGACTATCCGAAACTTCACGCAATAGTATCGAACCTGTCGACAAAGGCCGGGCTCCCGATGCCCAAGATCTATGTGATGCCCGTCGAAACCCCCAACGCGTTCGCTACCGGCAGGGACCCTGCGCATGCGGCAGTGGCGGCGACAGAGGGGATCGTAAAGCTTCTTTCAGACGACGAATTGGAGGGCGTCATCGCCCATGAGCTTTCGCACGTCAGGAACAGGGATACGCTCGTAATGACAGCGGTGGCTACGATAGCGGGCGCTATTTACATGATTTCCGATATGGCAAGGTTTGCGATGATATTCGGCGGAAGGGATGACGACAGGGACGGAGGCAGCCCCATGGTTGCGCTCGTCTTATTGATACTGGCACCGATAGCCGCCACGATGATACAACTGGCGATATCGCGTTCACGGGAATATATGGCCGACGATTCGGGAGCCGATATCTGCGGCCGCCCGCTCTCATTGGCGAACGCGCTTAGGAAACTGCATGGCTATTCGCGCCGGCTTCCTATGAACGCGAATCCCGTGACCGCGCATATGTTCATAGTCAACCCGCTTACCGGACGCGGATTCACTTCATTATTCAGCACACACCCGCCGATCGAGCGCAGAATAGCGCGCCTTGAGGAGCTAGCCATAAAG
>JAKLIT010000163.1 GCA_022709465.1 Candidatus Omnitrophota bacterium
GCGGCTCCGCTATAGGCGCGGACCTGCTGCGCTCATACCTTATCGACGATATCAGGATACCGATATATGTAAGCAGGGATTATACGCTCCCGAAGTTCGTGGGCAGGGACACGCTCTTCCTCGCGTGCAGCTATTCCGGCGATACGGAAGAGACGCTATCGTCGTACGCAGAAGCGAAGGATAAGGGCGCGAAGATAATAGTAATATCGTCGGGCGGTAAGCTAGAGGTCCTCGCGAAGGAAGACAAGGTGCCGGTCATATACATACCGAAGGGGCACCCGCCGAGGACGGCGCTCGGGTATTCGTTCTTCTGCTGGCTCGATGTGCTGTATAAGCTCGGGTTCATAAGCGACAGGGCGCGCGACGCCGAAGAGGCGATAGCCGTCATGAAGCAGGCAAGGGAGAAGAACGACTACGAAAAGATCGCTAAGGCGCTGCTCGGGAAATATATCATAATATACGGCGTGAACAAGCACCTCGACTCCGTCGTGCTTAGGTGGAGGGGCCAGATAGAAGAGAACGCGAAGACCCTCGCGTCGACGCACGTCTTCCCCGAACTAAACCATAACGAGACGGTCGGATGGGAAGGCCCGAAGGCGTTGTTGAAGGATTTCATCGTGGTATTATTGAGGGACAGGAGCGAACACCCGCGCGTGGCCAGGAGGATAGAGATAACTAAGTCGATGATCGAGCCGGGCACGAAGGTCATCGAGCTGGCCTCAAAAGGCGAGTGCCTGCTCGCGCGCATGTTCAGTTTAATATACGCGGGAGATTTTGTGAGCTACCACCTGGCGATACTTAACGGTATAGACCCTACGCCGGTAGACAGGATCGCTTTCCTGAAGAAGGAACTGAGCAAGATAAGATGAAAGCTCTGATACTAGCAGCCGGATACGCGACAAGATTATATCCCCTGACGAAGGACAGGCCGAAGCCCCTGCTTCTCGTGGGCAAGGGCACGATCGTGGATTATCTCATAAAGAAGCTCGAGCAGGTCCCGGAGATAGACACGATATACATCGTCACGAACAATAAGTTTTACGGCATATTCAGCGAATGGCTCAAGACCAACAAGTCGAAGGTGAAGATCGCCATAGACAACGACGGGAGCATGACGAACGACGACAGGCTGGGTGCCATTGGCGACATAAGGCTTGTCCTCGAGAAACAGAAGGTCTACGACGACATGATAGTGCTCGCCGGGGACAACATGTTCGACTGGAGCCTGAAGGAGTTCGCGGATTTCGCGAAGCAGAAACCGGAAGCGTTCGCACTCGGCGCGTATGACCTGAACGACAAGGCGAAAGCGGCGAACACGTACGGTGTCGTGGAAGTTGACGCGAACGGGGACATGGTAAATTTCCTCGAGAAGCCGAAGGACCCGCCGACGTCGATCATAGCGACCGGCATTTATTATTTCCCGCAGGACAAGCTGAGCATGATAGCGCAGTTCTTGAAGGTCGGCAACGAGAAGGACGCGCCCGGCCACCTGATACAGTGGATAAGCAAGGAACAGGAAGTAAGGTGTTACGTATTCAAGGGCGTGTGGTTCGATATAGGCGACCTTGAATCATACAGGAAAGCGAACCTGGCGTTCCAGGGAAAATAGGAGAAAGAATGGAAAAGAAGAACTATTTATTCACGTCCGAGTCGGTCACGGAAGGCCATCCGGACAAGGTATGCGACCAGATATCCGACGGGGTTCTCGACGCGGTCCTGAAAGACGACCCGATGGGAAGGGTTGCCTGCGAGACCTACGTGACGATGGGCCTCATAATCGTCGGAGGCGAGATAACGACGAACGACAAGGTCTTTATACACGTCCACGACCTTTGCCGCGAAGTCCTCAAGGACATCGGCTATACGCACCACAAATACGGTTTCGACTACCATACATGCGCGATACTCAACGCGATACACAAGCAGTCGCCCGACATCGCGCAGGGTGTCGACCGCGGCGGCGCCGGCGACCAGGGAATGATGTTCGGATACGCCTGCAACGAGACGAAAGAGCTCATGCCTCTTCCTATTACCCTCGCGCACAGGCTCTCGATGCGCCTTGCTGAGGTCAGGAAGAAGGGCATACTCGGCTACCTCGGGCCGGACGGCAAGTCGCAGGTGACGGTCGAATATGTCAACGGCAAGCCGAAGAAGGTCACGAACGTTGTCATCGCGTCGCAGCACACCGAGGACGCGGTCGTGAAGGGAAAGTTCTCGGAGAAGGCGCGCAGGGACATAATAAAGAAGGTCATCGAGCCGGTCGTGGGCAATTACCTCACGAAAGATACGGAGTATTTCATCAACCAGACAGGGCTCTTCCTGATAGGCGGGCCGCAGTCGGATACGGGTATGACGGGACGCAAGATAATCGTCGACACATACGGCGGTTCGACCCCGCACGGCGGCGGCGCGTTCTCGGGCAAGGACCCGACGAAGGTCGACCGTTCAGCGGCCTACATGATGAGATATGTCGCGAAGAACATCGTCGCGGCGGGCCTGGCCGACAAATGCCAGCTCCAGATAGCGTATGTCATCGGAAGGGCTGAGCCGGTATCGGTCAACGTCGAGACGTTCGGCACGGGCAGGATATCGAACGAGCGCCTCGTAAAGCTCGTAAGGCAGAACTTTGACCTGACGCCGAAAGGCATAATCAAAGCGCTCGACCTCAGGAGGCCGTTCTACAGGAAGACCGCGGCGTACGGGCATTTCGGCCGCGGGAACATGGGCTTCACATGGGAGAAGACCGATAAGGCGGCGCTCCTGGCGAGGAAAGCATGAAATACCATATAAAGAACGCGGCGTTAAGCAAAAAGGGTAAGCTCCGTATAGAATGGGCGGACGAGAATATGCCGGTGCTTCGCCTGATAAGGAAGCGTTTCGCGAAGGAGAAGCCGCTCGCGGGGGTCAGGATAGCGTGCTGCC
>JAKLIT010000164.1 GCA_022709465.1 Candidatus Omnitrophota bacterium
GCAGCACCACGGACGTCTCCTTGACGTTGACTATCGTGCCGTGGATGCCTCCGGAGGTGACCACCTCATCGTTCTTCGCGAGGTTCTTGACCATCTCATCGTGGCGTTTGCGCTCCTTCTGCTGCGGCTTGATAAGTAAAAAATAGAATACCACAAAGATCAATATCAGGGGCAAAAAACTGATCACTGAACCTGCTGCCTGCTGTTCCATCTTCCTATCCTTTCGTTTTTGTATTCCGTGAACTTCCCGTCTTTTATCGCCTGCCTAATCTCGCGCATGAGCCTCTGGTAAAAGAACACGTTATGCAGCGAGACAAGCTTCAATCCGAGTATCTCATCCGTATTGAACAGGTGCCTGATGTAGCTGCGCGTATGGTTCCTGCACGCGTAACAGCCGCATCCCTCTTCGATTGGCCCGAGGTCCCGCGAATTCCCGGCATTCCTTACGGAGAAACGCCCGTTCGACGTGAACGCGGTCCCGTTGCGCCCGTTGCGCGTAGGCACGACGCAGTCGAACATGTCAATGCCCGATGATACCGCCTCGAGGATATCCTGCGGCTCGCCGACACCCATGAGGTAGCGGGGCTTATCTTCCGGAAGCAGTGCGGCCGTAAAGGCCGTCATCTCCGCCGTTATCTCCCTCGGCTCCCCCACCGCAAGCCCGCCGAGCGCGTAACCGTCAAGATCCATCCTGACGAGCTCCTCGGCGCATTCCTGCCTGAGGTCCTTGTATGAAGCTCCCTGGACTATGCCGAAGAGGTGCTGTTTTGTGCCGGGGTCGAACGCCTGCTTCGATAGCCTCGCCCAGTCGAGCGTCCTCTTTACCGCGCGCTTGGCCATCTCGTGCTCGCACGGATAATGGACGCACTCGTCAAGGACCATCATTATATCACTTCCGAGCGCTGTTTGGAACCCTACCATCTTCTCCGGTGTCAGGAAGTGCTTCGAGCCGTCTATGTGCGATTGGAACTCGACACCTTCGTCGGTGACCTTGCGCAGGACCGCCAAACTGAATACCTGGAAACCGCCCGAATCGGTCAATATGGGCCTGTCCCAGCCCATGAACTTATGCAGGCCTCCGGAGTTCCTTATGATATCTTCGCCGGGCCGCAGGTACAAATGGTACGCGTTCGAAAGCAGTATCTGCACGCCGCAGTCCTTTAATTCATCGTTCGAAAGCGTCTTAACGGTCGCCTGCGTGCCGACCGGCATGAACGCGGGCGTCTCAAACTCCCCGTGCGAAGTGACGGCCTTGCCGGCCCTCGCGCGTGTCAGCGTATCCCTGGCAATTATCTCTATCTTCATATTATCAGCATCGAATCGCCGTAACTGTAGAACCTGTACTTCTCCTTCACGGCCTCTTCATACGCCTGCAGCATTACCTCCCTGCCGCAGAACGCGGCGACGAGCATCAGCAGCGTCGTCTTCGGAAGGTGGAAATTCGTCACGAGCGCGTCCACGAACTTAAAGTTATAAGGGGGATATATGAACAGGTTCGTCCATCCCTTGCCGGGCCCTACCCTGTTCCTCGAACCCTTGACGAGCTGCGCCTGGCTCTCAAGAACCCTGCATGTTGTCGTCCCGACGGCGAATATCTTTCCGCCCTTCTCCTTGATGTAGTTGAGTTTCTGTGACGCCTCGGGCTTCAGGTCGAAGAGCTCCGGCTCCACCTTATGCTTCGTCACGTCATCTGAGGTGACTGGCTTGAATGTCCCGTATCCGACGTGCAGCGTAACGGATTCTACGGACGCTCCGTTCGACTTGATCTTATTTATGATATCGCCTGTGAAATGCAGGCCCGCCGTCGGCGCCGCGACCGCTCCCGGCGACCTAGCGTAAACGGTCTGGTACCTCTCTTCGTCCGACTTCTCAGGCGCCCTCTTGATATACGGGGGCAGCGGCACTATGCCAATCTTCTCGAGTATCGCATTGAAGTCCGCGCCGTTTATGCCAAACTCTATCAGCCTGATCCCCTCGCTCTCACCGCGTATCACGCCCGTAAGTTCCCCGGCGCCGAAGACGAACTTCGTTCCCACTTTTACCTTCGTCGAAGTGTCTATCAGGCATTTGTACAGCTTGTCGCTGAGCTTCTCTATCAGCATGACCTCGGCCTTGCCGCCGGTATCTGCGCGCTTGCCCGGGATGCGCGCCTTGATGACTTTCGTATCGTTGACAACGACGCAGTCCGCCGGGCCGATGTAATCCGCGATGTCGGAAAAATTCCTATGCTCTATCTTTTTGGATATCTTGTGTACCACCATCAGCCGCGAGGCATCGCGCGCCTGCGCGGGATACTGCGCTATGAGCTCTTCGGGGAGTTTATAATCGAATTCGCTGAGTTTCATTTATTCCCCCCGGCCTCTACCGCGGTCGCGCCGTAATCCTTCATTATCTTCGCCCCCGGATAATAAAAATAGAGTATCTCATCGGCCTTCTTCCCCGCGCGCGACATGTAATACGCGCCCCACTGGCACAGGCCGACCCCGTGCCCCCATCCGAGGCCTTCGAAAGCGGCGTATTCCCCGACGACCGTCACCTTGAAATTCGTGCTCCTGACTATATCGGAGCCTATGATCCTCCTGAAATCTTTCGCGAGTATTACCGCGTCCCCCTTGCTGCCCTTTATCCTTAGCTCGAGCACCCTGCCGCCTAAGGGGTCCTTCCTGAGCACTTCGAAACCGAGGATATCCCCGACCGGGTAGCCGGCCGCCTCAAGCCTCTTCTCCGCCTCGTTGATGGGCGTCCAGCGCTCCCAATAATAATGCGGGGATTTCCGGCACCAGTCGCATTTTACTCCCCTGAGCGGAGGCAGGTTTACGTTCCAGAGGTTAGCGGCATCAAAGGTGCTCCCGCCGCATGTCGCGTGGAAGAACGCCGGGAATATCGCGCCGTTATAGGTAAGCACGAGGCCCTTCGT
>JAKLIT010000165.1 GCA_022709465.1 Candidatus Omnitrophota bacterium
AGGACGGAGTTATCTCCGACCGTTATATGCCCTACGAGCCCCGCCTGCCCCGCTATCGTGACATTGTTGCCTATGACCGTCGACCCGGAGATCCCCGCCTGCGCGATAATGAGCGTATTCTGCCCGACTATTACGTTATGCGCTATTTGGACCAGGTTGTCTATCTTGGTCCCGCGGCCTATAACGGTCTTGCCGAAACGCGCCCTGTCTATCGTCACGTTCGCGCCTATCTCGACATCGTCTTCTATCACGACGGTGCCTATCTGCGGTATCTTGCGGTGTTCGCCGTTGACCGACGCGAAACCGAACCCGTCGCTCCCGATGCATGTGCCTGGGTGAATGACGACCCTGTCGCCCAACACCACTTTCTCCCGCAGCACGACATTCGGGTATATCAGGCAGTCGCAGCCTATCTTCGCGTTATAACCGACGTAAGCTCCCGAATATATGATCGTCCTGTCGCCTACGGAGGCCCCGTCATCGATGACCGCATAGGCCTGAACCGCGACATCGCGGCCCAGTTTCACGCCTTTGCCGATGACTGCGGCAGGATGGATGCCGGACGGGAACTGCTGGTCGTTCGGCATCATTATGGAAATTACCTTGGCGAATGCCATCGAAGGGTTCGCGGTCCTGATGATGGGCTTCGGGGCATCAGTCGTCTCGCGCGATGTTATTATCGCGGCCGCGCGCGTAGTATCCATAAGCGGGGCGTAACGCGGGTTCGCGAGGAACGTAAGATCGCCCTCCTCCGCTTCCCTTATTCCGCTTATGCCGGTAATTACGGTGCCGCCGTCCCCTACTACCTCACCATCTATCAGTTGCGCAATCTCTTTGAGAGTCTTGCGGATAGGCGAACCTTCTCCGGACACTTCTTTATTTCTTTCCCTTTACCTGGTATTTGTCGTTGAGTATCTTCAGTACGCGTGCAGTCAGGTCGTCGCTCTCGTTCCCGAAAAGGACCATCCTGCTGTCGATGATGTACTTGTAGTTCTCTTTCTTGCCTATCTCATCGACTACGTCCTTGATCTCCTTGAATATACCCCTGGCCATGTCATCGCGTTCTTTCCTGAGAGCTTCCCTCGAATCCCTGTCGAACTCCTGGAGCTTCTTGAGTTTCTCCTCAACGGCGGCCTGCTTCTTCGCCTTCTCTTTCTCGGAAGCCACATCGAGCTCGTCCTTGAGTTTCTTTATCTCCGCGACAAGCTTGTCCCTGTCGCCCTGCTTCGCATTGCCTTTGGCCTCGAGCTGCTTGTCGAAGTCCTTGGTCTTGTTATATTCGTCGAAGACCTTCGCGAAGTCCATGTGGCCCAACTTCTGCTCCGCCGCGAAAGAGGAATTAACAACCGATAATGTCATCGTCACAAAAAACGCCGCTACCAACAACCTCGATAATGCCCTCATCTTGTTTCTCCTTTCAGTTAAAAAGCCCTGCTGAGGCTAAAATGGAACCGTCCTTTTTTCTTCTCGCCCGGGTCTACCTTCAGCGGAAAACCGTAATCGAGCTTTACCGGCCCGACCGGCGTCTTGACCCTTATGCCGGCGCCTGTGGAATATTTGTAATCGCCCGACCCAAAATCCCCTTCCTTCTCCCATACGTTTCCGGCATCGAAGAAGACAGCGCCCTTAAGGAACTCCACCACGGGGAACGTATATTCCGCGCTGGCCACAACCATCGCCTCGCCGCCCAATGGGTCGTTGGTGGCGGGATCCTTGGGCCCGAGGGCCCTTTCCTTATAGCCGCGCACCGAATCGGCGCCGCCCGCGAAGAACCTTTCATATATCGGCACGCTTGTGGAATTCCCGTAAGCCCCGACCGCGCCTACATGCGTGCTCAGCTCCAGGACCTGCTTCTGTATCGGGGAGAAATACGCCATCACCGACCCGTACCATTTCACGAAATCCTTATCGCCCTGGAACGGGCCGCCCGCGCCTTCTACCGACGCGTACGCTATATACCCTTTTGTCGGGCTGTACGACGAATCCCTCGTGTCCCTCGTAAAACCAAGCTGGAGGCTCGAGATGTTATTGATCCCCGCCTCTTTCCTCAGGTCGTTCGTGGCGCCGTCGTCCACGTTGGATATCCTGACTTCCTCAAGCCTGTAGGTGAGGTCGGCCCTGTCGAGATCATCGAATTCCTTGCCGAGGCGGAAGTCGAAACCCCTTCTCCTCTCGTCATAACCGTAACCGGTGCTGCTCGAGGACAGCCTCGTGTTCTGGTATATGTCGAAACCGAGCAGGTACGGATAATCGAATATCCACGGGTCGGTCCAGCTTAGCTGGTAATCGCGCCTTGTCGTACCGAGCTCGGCCCTTACTACGAGCTGCTGCCCGCCACCGGTAAAGGTCGGCCAGTTCATGATATCGAAATTCCGCTGGGTCACCTGCACGAAACCGACAAGCTTGTCGACCGTGGAGAAACCGCCGCCGAACGAGAACTCTCCGGTCTTCGTCTCCTTGACGTCTACGAGCAGGTCCGCCTTATTCGGCTCCTCGGTCTTCCCGGTATCAAAAGTGATGTCCTCGAAATACCCGAGGTTATACAGGCGCTCCTTCGAGCGCTGCAGCTTCGCGCCGTTGAACGGTTCGCCCGGCTTGAGCCTTATCTCCCTCCTGATGACCTTATCCTTCGTGCGGATGTTGCCGCGGATCTCAATCCTGTTAACGAACGTCAGGTCATTCTCGGTTATCGTGTACTTTACGTCTATATTCTCGGTCTCGGCGTTGATCGATGTCTCGGTCTTGACCACCGCGTATATATAGCCCTTGTCGAAATACATGCCTTGCAGCACATCCGCGTCGGCGCGCAGGGCATCCTGGCTGAACGCCTTGCTGACGGTCATCTTGAGCGCCTTGCGCATATCCTTCTCGCTGATGACCGCGTTGCCCGATATCCCTATGGAGTTGACGAGGTAC
>JAKLIT010000166.1 GCA_022709465.1 Candidatus Omnitrophota bacterium
TTGCGGCCTTCTCTATCGCTTCCTCGATGGTGCCCACCATGAAGAACGCCTGTTCGGGAAGGTCGTCGAGCTTGCCTTCTATGATCATCTTGAAGCCCTTTATAGTGTCTTCGAGTTTCACGTATTTTCCCTTCAACCCGGTAAAAGCCTCCGCGACGAAGAACGGCTGTGAGAAGAACTTCTGGACCTTCCTCGCGCGCGAAACGACCTGCTTATCCTCTTCCGAAAGCTCGTCTATTCCGAGGATGGCGATGATATCCTGCAGGTCTTTATACCTCTGGAGTATCTTCTGCACGTTCCTCGCCGTATTGTAATGGTCTTCGCCGAGTATCCTCGGGTCTAATATCCTGGACGTAGAGTCGAGCGGGTCAACGGCGGGATATATGCCGAGGTCCGATATCTTGCGCGAAAGGACGGTCGTCGAGTCGAGATGGGAGAACGTAGTCGCCGGGGCCGGGTCGGTGAGGTCGTCCGCCGGTACATAAATGGCCTGCACGGATGTTATCGAGCCGCGCTTCGTGGAGGTGATCCTCTCCTGCAGTTCGGCCATCTCGGTGCCGAGGTTCGGCTGGTAGCCTACTGCCGAAGGCATGCGCCCGAGCAGGGTGGAGACCTCGGAGCCCGCCTGCACGAACCTGAATATGTTGTCTATGAAGAGGAGCACGTTCATGCCTTCCTCATCGCGGAAATATTCAGCCATAGTCAGGGCCGAAAGGCCGACGCGCAGCCTTGCCCCCGGCGGTTCGTTCATCTGCCCGAATACGAGCGCGGTCTTCTTGACCACTCCTGATTCGTTGAGTTCGAGCCAGAGGTCGTTTCCTTCCCTTGTGCGTTCTCCGACTCCGCCGAATACCGAGACGCCGCCATGCTCCGTAGCGATGTTGCGTATGAGCTCCATGACGATGACCGTCTTGCCGACGCCGGCGCCGCCGAAGAGGCCGATCTTTCCGCCCTTGGGGTACGGTGCGAGCAGGTCGATGACCTTAAGTCCCGTCTCCAGCATGGAGGATACCGTAAGCTGTTCCTCGAAGGAGGGGGGGTCGCGGTGGATCGAATATCTCTTGTCAGGGCTTGCCAGCGCGCCTTTGTTGTCTATCGGCGTACCGAGCAGGTTGAATATCCTGCCGAGTGTCTGCTGTCCGACCGGGACCGTGATAGGAGAACCCGTATCTATCGCTTTCATGCCGCGCACAAGGCCGTCGGTAGAGGCGAGCGAAACGCACCTTACCGTATTGTTGCCGATATGCTGGGCGACCTCGAGCGTCAGGTCGATATCCTTTTCCTTGTCCTCTATCCTTACGGCATTGAGGATCCCCGGCAGTTCATGTTCCGGGAAACGTATATCGACGCTGGGGCCTATGACCTGAATTATTTCTCCGTATGCCATTGAAATCCCCTTTTTGGAAGTTGTGATTATTTTAGCGCTTCTGCGGATGACGCCACTTCAAGCACCTGGTTCGTTATCGAGGCCTGGCGCGCCTTATTCCTCAGCATCGTCAGGCTGTCTATGAGCTCCACGGCGTTATCCGTCGCCGACTGCATCGCTATCATCCTCGAGGAATGCTCCGTCGTAAATGCATCGAGCAGTATAAGCCGCATCTTTACCGACAAGTACCTCGGTATAAGGTCCTCGAGTATCTCGTCTATGCCCGGGTCGGCAATGAACTCCATCTCGCCCTTTACGGGGTGCGGAGGAGTGATGCTTAGGAATTTCCTTATATCCGGCTTGTATTTCGTCGCCGACTCAAAATGGCTGTGGGCTATATATATCTCGTCCGCCTCGCGGCTCAGGAACATGCCTATCAGGTCTTTTGCAATCCTGTCGGCGGTCTCGGCGGAATAACGCCCATGCAGGCCTATGTAGCTCTTGACTATCTGGGCGCCCCTCTTGCTGAAATGGACGAAACCTTTTCTGCCGACCGCTATTATCCTGACGTTCTCCCTGCCGTGCTGCTTCAGCATCTTCTCCGTCAGGCGTATTATATTGTTGTTATATACGCTGCAGAGGCCGCTGTCGGATGTTATCATGCAGAGGGCAAATTTCCTCGCGCCATCCCTTTCCTCGAGGAGAGGGTGCGCTTTTAACTGTTCCGGGCTCAGGCTCAGCAGGAGCTTTATCAGTATCGAGTCGAGCTTCCGGTAATAAGGCCTGCCGGTTTCGAGCATCTGCTCGCTGCGCTTGAATTTCGCGGTCGAGACCATCTGCATCGCGCGCGTTATCTTCTTCGTGCTCTCGACGCTTTTTATCCTGCTCTTTATCTGCCTAAGCGATAGTATCATTTTTTGTCAATGCTTCGTTGAACTGCCTCTTGAACTCCGAGACCGCCTTGTTGAGCTTCGCGGCCGTGCTGTCGCTGATCTCTTTTTTGGCGTCTATCTCGTGCTCTATCTCGGGATACTCCTTTGCCGCGAAAGCGTAAAGGCCTTCCTCGAACTTCTTGATGTGCTCTACGGGCATGTCGTCGAGATAGCCGTTCGTTCCGGCGTATATTATGATCACCTGCTTCGACAGGGGCAGCGGCTCGTATTGGCCCTGCTTGAGCAGCTCGGTCATCTTCTCGCCGCGCGTCAGCTGCGCCTGGGTCACCTTATCGAGCTCTGAACCGAACTGCGCGAACGCCGCGAGTTCCCTGTACTGCGCGAGGTCTATCCTGAGCTTCGCGGCCACGCTCTTCATCGCCTTTGTCTGCGCTTTACCGCCTACGCGTGATACCGAAAGGCCGACGTTTATGGCCGGCCTGACGCCGCCGTAGAAGAGGTCCGTCTCCAGGTATATCTGCCCGTCGGTTATCGAGATGACGTTCGTCGGGATATAGCTTGTGATATCGCCGGCCTGCGTCTCGATGAACGGCAGGGCGGTAAGGGAGCCG
>JAKLIT010000167.1 GCA_022709465.1 Candidatus Omnitrophota bacterium
AAAGCCGGTCCGTTACGGAGACGATTTCCTGATAGACGGCGGGACGTTCGATCCCGTCCCGATAGACGTGCTGATGAAGGGCGGCGCGAAGAAGATAATAGCGGTCAACTGCCTGCCGAGCCAGGACGAGATGAAGAAGATCTTCGACGAATTCGAGCAGAAGCGCCGCAAGGAAGAGGCGAAGCTCGCGAACGGTTCCGTCTTCGCGCGCATATCGTATAATTTCAACAACTGGATGCGCAGGACGTTCGCGCCGAACGTATTCGACGTGATGATGAACACCTCGCTCGCCATGCAGTACGTGCTGGCCGAGGCGTCGTCGCGCGAAGCGGACTGCGTAATACACCCGATACTCACGAACGCGGTCTGGTTCGAGCTGTATAAGGCGGAAGAGCTTATCAGGCGCGGCGAGGAAGAGACACGCAAGATGCTCCCGCAGATAAAAGCGCTTATCGAAGAATAATAAAGGAGAATCATAATGGCAAGCGGCGAGAAATTCGATTGTATAGTGGTAGGGGCGGGCCCCGCCGGGACGACGTGCGCGTATGCGCTCGCGAAAGCCGGCCTAAGCGTGGTCCTGCTCGAGCGCGGGGAGAAGCCCGGCTCGAAGAATGTCATGGGAGGCATACTTTATTCGACGATACTGAACAAAGTGATCCCGGAATTCTGGAAAGAAGCGCCTGTCGAGCGCAGGATCGTGCAGAAGAGATTCGCGGTCCTCTCTGACGATTCCGAGGTCGGCCTCGGCCTGAGGTTCGAGGGATTCAACAAGCCGCCGTATAACAATACCTTTTCGGTATTGCGCGGGAAATTCGACGCGTGGTACGCCGGCAAGGCCGAAGAGGCCGGCGTCATGATACTCAACGAGGCAGTCGTCGATAAGGTCATCGTCGAGGGCAAGAAGGCCGTCGGGGTCAAGACGCGTCTCGAGGACGGGGACCTGTTCGCGGACGTAGTCGTCGTAGCGGAAGGCGTGACATCGCTGTTGGCACAGGGGCTGGGCCTGCGCGAGAAACACGTGCCCGAACACATGGTGACATGCTGCAAGGAGGTCATCGGCCTGCCGAAGGAGGCCATCGAGGAAAGGTTCGGCGTTGAGGGTGAGGAGGGCGCCTCGCTCGAATATTTCGGAGGGTCGGTCAAGGGGCTCGTCGGCTCGGCGTTCTTATATACGAACAAGGAGTCGGTATCTCTCGGCATAGGCGTATCGACGAACGACCTGAAGAATAATAAACTTACGCCTAACGACCTGATAGAGAATTTTAAGGAGCACCCGTCTATAAAGCATTACATAAAAAGCGGAAAGCTGCTTGAATATTCCGCGCACATGATCCCGGAGTTCGGCTATGACCATCTTCCGAAGCTCACGATGGACGGGCTCATAATCGCGGGCGACGCCGCCGGTTTCGTGAACATGAACCCGCTCTACCACGAGGGCTCGAACCTCGCGATGGCATCCGGGCTCGCCGCGGCCGAAACGATAATAGAAGCGAAGAAGAACAACGATTTCTCGGAGAAAGGCCTCGCCGGATACCGCAAGAGGCTCGAGGGCTCATTCGTGTTGATGGACCTCAAGAGATATAAGGGCATATCGAATTTCGCGCTGAAGCATCCCGAATTTTTCAAGGAATACCCGGAGTTGCTGGTAGACCTGGCGGAGGAGTTCTTCACCGTATCCGAGACGCCGAAGGGCAAGTCGAGGATGGCCGTGATCAAGAAAGGCCTGAAGAGCGTGAACCTGCTGAAACTTGCCATCGGGATGAATCGCGCGCGCAAAGTGATGTTCTAAAGAGAACCTTATGCGTGAAGACACGATTCCTTTGATGTTTTTCGCGAGGGCAAACAAGTATGGCAACAGGTGCGCCCTCAGGCACAAGAGCGGCGGCAGGTACAGCGACATAAGCTGGTCGGAGTTCGAAGGAAAGGTCAAGGACCTGGCTTTCGGGCTTATCACCCTCGGCTTGAAACCCGGCGAGAAGGTCGCGCTTCTTTCGGAGAACCGCCCCGAGTGGGCGTATTCCGACCTGGCCGTCCTTTCGCTCGGATGCGCCGATGTCCCGCTTTACCCGACCGATGTTCCCCACCAGATGGAATATATTATCAGGGATTCCGACTCGGTGATCGCGATCGTCTCGACCGCCGCGCAACTCGACAAGATACTTTCCGTAAGCGCGCGTTTGCCGTCCCTCAGGAAGATAATAGTCATGGATCCAGACGGCAGGGCAAAAAGGCCCGATGTCGTATCTTTTGCCGGCCTGCTCGAGGCGGGCTCCGCCGCCGCCGCGGACGCGAGGATGGATTTCGAGTCGCGGCTGCAGTCGTCAAAGAAGGAAGACCTCGCCTCGATAGTATATACGTCGGGAACGACCGGCCAGGCGAAAGGCGTCTGCCTCACGCACGATAATTTCCTTTCAAACTGCCGTTCTTCCCTGGACGTGCTGCCGTTCAACGAGGACGATGTATGCCTTTCATTCCTGCCGCTTTCGCACGTCTTCGAAAGGATGGCAAGCTATTATTTTACGCTGATGATAGGCGGCACGATCGCCTACGCGGAGAACATGGAATCGGTCGGCAGGAACCTTAAGGAGGTACGGCCCACCTACGCTTGCGCGGCGCCGAGGTTCTATGAAAAACTCCACGCGGGAATAATGGAAAAGGCCTCGCAAGCCTCGCCGTCGAAACAGAAGGCGCTCGAACGCGCCCTGAATACCGCCAAAGAATACTCGAGGGCGAAGCTGAACAACCTCGAGACCGGACCGGCGCTCTGGCTCAAGTACCAATTCGCGAGGATATTCGTTTTTCGCAGGATAAACGAGGCCATCGGCGGGCGCATAAGGTTCT
>JAKLIT010000168.1 GCA_022709465.1 Candidatus Omnitrophota bacterium
CGTAGGGCTTCCTTTATCCTTGAATGCAGCTTAACGATGGAATCTTCCTCGTTATACGTCGGGACGACAATAGAAAGGCCCGTATTCATATTACGCTCTCCTTAATTTCAGCTGGCTGAACTTTTTCCTGCCCATCAGGAAATACTGGAATACGACGCTTATCCGGTACATCGGGTATCGCGGGGCGCTTTCGCTGCCGAGTTCGCGGAACAGGCGCTGCGTGCGCATCCTGGCGCTGATTACGCGAGGCAGCATGATCGCAAGCTCACAATAAGCCCAGATGATGCTGGCAAACCTGAAACTCATCGGTTTACTGACTATAAAATACAGGATATTCACGGCGTCCAGCGCCATCCTTACCGGAAGCCTTACGGCCAGCTGGGCTATGCTGAAATTCTTCATGAGCAGTATAATGTTATTCCTGTAGTTAAGGTGCAGCTTGAAAAGCGGGCGTTTGCCTATAGAGCCCATGCCTTCGTGATAGACCTTGGACCTCGGCACGAATGCGATGTCATATCCGCAGCGCTTTATCCTCCAGCAGAGGTCGTTCTCTTCACCATACATGAAAAATATAGGGTCGAAAAGGCCCACTTTTGCGAGCACTTCGCGCTTGGCCATGAACGCGGTCCCGGAGCACCGGTCGAGCGACGCGTGGTCGTCATACTGGCCCTCGTCTTTCTCGAGCGTATCGAACAGCCTTCCCCTCATGAACGGATAGCCGTACCTGTCCAGGTACCCTCCGGCGGCGCCGGAATACTCGAACCTTCTCGGGTCCTTTATGTCCAGTATCTTCGGCTGGCATGCGCCCGCCTTCGCGTTACAGTCTAGGTATTCAACCATCGGCTCCAGCCAGTTCCGGTCGACTATCGCGTCGTTATTAAGGATAACGCAGTATTTGCCTTCGGCCTCCCTCAACGCGACGTTATTGCCTTCGGCGAAACCGAGGTTCTCCCTGTTCTCTATTATGGACACTTTAGGGTTCCCGGAATACCTTTCCTTTACGGCGGCGATGACATTCGGCCCCGATCCGTTATCGGCAATGATCAGCTTCAGGTTCGGGTAGGTGGACGCCAATACGGAATCGGCGCATTTCTGCAGCCTTCCGTAATGGAGATAGCTCAGGATTATGACATCCACCTGCGGCATCGTATTTTCAGCCAAGTATGAACCTCACGTCTGTATCTTCTTCCATTATAGCCCTCTTCAGGGCGAAAACGCCCTCGGCCATCCTGTTGTAGCCGTGTATATTGAGAAGGCATGTCCCGTACCCTGCCTTCTTTACGCATTCTATCAGTCCTGCGTTATAATCCCTTGCGCTCCCGAACGGGAACGCGAAATGGGCGCAACGCCTTCCGGTCCTCTTCTCTATCTCGGCTTTGCTTGCGTTCACCTCGGACTCCGCTTCCGCGAAAGGTATCCTCGCCAGAGACCTGTGGGTCACTGCATGCGACCCTATCTCCATGCCGGCATCGGACATTTCCTTTACCTGCTCCCACGACATGCAGCGCCCTTCTTCGTCGCTGTATCCCGGGTCCTTCTCACTCAGGAATTCCAGGACTTTCCCTATCACCGCGAAGTCCTTCGACTTCAGCTCATCGAAGACCCTGAACGCGAAAGAACGCGCCGATTCCGGCATGCCTCTTGCGGCAGTGAAACCCCCGGCGTCTATGCGGCTTATATTCCCGCGAATTATCCTCATTATCACCTCGGAATCCCATAGCGGGCGGCCAGCGCCGATATAACCGGTCGAAACGGAGAATACCGCCGGCAAGCCCTTGCGTTTCAATAACGGGAAGGCCGTCCCGTAATTATCCGAATACCCGTCGTCAAAGCTTATTACCGCCTGCAGTGCCCGCTTGATGCGGCCGGTCCTGCACTGTTCGGCCGCCTCCGACAGCGATATTATGCTTGCCCGCCTCGCGACGCCCTCGACCTGCCTTATGAAGGCGCGCTCAGACACGGCCGTATTAAGCGGATTGTGCCCTGCGTCAGGCAATATCCTGTGGTATGTAAGGACTATGAGTTTCGGCGAGGAATCCGTAAGCGAATTTTTCGCATGCAAGACGATGCGCCTTGCCGCATGGTAATCCCTGCGCAGGCGGTTTCGCAACGGGTTATTTTGCACCGTCGACCAGCCCTTTCAGGTATTTGACCGCCTTCTTGGCTTTTTGCGACAGCAGGTACGATGAACCCTTCAGCGTCTTCCTCACTATCATCACTTTATACAGTGGTTCAAGCAGGTTGCAGAGTTGGTCCTTGTAAAAACGCCCGTGCCCGTACCAGTTGTAATATGTCTCGCCCCTGGCGCATATCTCCTTCAACAATTCCTCTATGAGGATATATCCCGGCCTGTAATATTTATATTTGTAATCGAACGCCGTAAGGACCCAGTTGAAACCCCTGCCGAACCTGTACGCGAAGCTAATAGCAAGCACGGTATCTCCCGCCTTGAGCAGGTGCGCGTCCAGACGGCCGGCCTTTTCCATCAGGACGAGGAATTCCCCGAAGAAATCCGCGTATTTGTCGTTCTCGAAATTGCTCTTCCTGTTCCTCGCTGCGAACGCTTCCCTTGAGAACTCCTTGTAAAGGGCGGCGCTTGCCCCTGCTGCCTTTTCGCCCGAGGCCCTTTCGAGCGTTATCGCCCCGCATTTCTGCGTGAGGTGCTTTCGCTTCGACCTCAAGTCCCTCTTTAGTTTAGGAGATAAGGACGAGAGGTAGCTTTCAAGCCCCTTGCCGAGGTCGATCGCGTAGTTCATATGGTCGCTTATGAGGAATATCGAACAGCCTTTTTGCGCCGATGTGCCTTTGAGCTCCTCCAGG
>JAKLIT010000169.1 GCA_022709465.1 Candidatus Omnitrophota bacterium
CACGACTATAGTCGCCGATTGCGTCCCTATGCTTTCCGAGAGCCCGAGGACTATGGGTATGAACAAAGCTAGCGCGATGACCGACCTCAATTCATACTGGAACCATCCCGTTATGAAGGCGCATGTCAGCCCGCTGAATATGCTTACCGCGAGCCACGGGAGCCTAAGCCGGACTATGCGCGGTATGGACCGGCTCGTGATCTCGTCTACGCCGGTACCGACTATCTTCGCGATATCGTCTTCGGCTTCCAGTTCCGCGATATCGACCATCTCATCGGCCGTTATTATGCCGACAAGCATCTGGTCGTTGTTAACTACCGGGATCGCGAGGAACCTGTGCTTTATAAAATACTTTACCGCCTCTTCCTGATCCATCTCCGCATGGACTTTTACGACATTCTTGAGCATTATGTCGTTCACGCGGACCCCGGGTGCGTGGCTCAGGAGGTCCCTCATCTGGACCACTCCGACAAGGTGCCCGTTCCCGTCGACAACGTATATATAGGAGGGCTTGGAGACCTTCTCGAGGGAAGCGGTCCGGAAATGCTTTATCGTCTCATCGATCGTGAAATGCTCGGGGACGGCCAAAAACTCGTTCTTCATTATCGCGCCGACCGTCTCGCCTTTTACCCTTTTCCTGTTCATATACCACCTTGTTATTGGGTAGCATTATAAAACAAAAAGCCCTCCGATTCAATCATCAAAGGGCTTTTATGAAGTCAAAATCTATGCCTTGGACAAGGCAGGGCCTACTGACCCTTTACTCCCGCCTGGTAACCAGCCTGGTAACCGGCTTCATAGCCTTTCGTATATCCCCTCTCGAAACCGCTCGAGTCGCCGGACGATGCGGCCGGTGCCTGCTCAGAAGCGCTCTTCTCGCTGGGCAATATGGCATCCGCTATAACATTGGCGGCTATTCCGGTCCCTGCGCCTATCAGCGCGCCTTTGCCGGCCTTGCCATGGGATGCGCCCGCGGCAACCGCGCCCGTCGCAGCGCCGACCAGGCCGTTCCTTATTAAACCGCTCGAATCGGCTGCAAGCACGGGAGTTGATAACGTGAACGTAAGGGAAATCAACAGCATTGATATTATAAATATACGCATATTATCCTCCTTCTTGGTTAAATTATATCATATAAAAAAGCGTTGTCTATAGCAAATTAACCGAGCATTTTGGTGAGCGTGCGGTAATTCTGTGCGGGGTCTCCCTTGCCGAAGACGCCGCTTCCGACGCAGGCCAGGTCCACCCCGGCATCGCGTATCATCACGATATTATCCGATTTTAGCCCCCCGTCCATGGCTATCACGGGCTTGTCCTTCCTTCCCTTTAGCGAACGCGCCTTGTCACACACTTCGGGGATGAACTTGCTGCCGTAATAACCGGGATTTACCGAAAGGAAAAGCAAGATGTCTATGTCCTTGAAGAACGGCTCCGCCTTCGATACGGGCGTCTCCGGGTTAATCGCTATGCCGGCCTGCATGCCATGCGCGCGTATGCTCTTTATCACTTCGGCGGGGTCGTCCTTCGACTCGAGGTGGAAGACGATCCTGCCCGCGCCGGCTTCCTTGAAGGGCACTACGTAATTCGACGGGTCCTCGACCATGATATGTATCTCAAGCTCAAGCCCGGTCTTTATCTTCGCGAGGTCCGCGGCCGAAATGCTCTTTGAAGGCACGAATTTTCCGTCCATGATGTCCACCTGGACGAGGCCGCAGAATCCCTCCGCCTGCCGTATCATCCTCTCCAGGTCGGCTGGCTTGTCGGTCAGCAGGGCCGGCACTATTATCATCTGTTCTCTCCTTTTTTGATGTATTCGATCAGGAATTCCGAAAGGTTCTTCGAGGCTTTTTGCGAAGCATCCCTGAAACGAAGCAGCCTCGGCACTGAGAAGAACCCGAGCAGTGAGCGCGGAAGTTCCTCCAGCAGCGTATCGCTTACTGCCTTGACCGCGAGGTACTTAATCCCCGCCTTCGCGGCCGCTTCGGCGACACCGGAGGATTCCATATCGACGACTATGGCGCCTTCCTTGCGGAACGCCTCCGTCTTCTCTTCACAGGAAAACAGCGGCTTCGGCGAGCAGAATAACTTGCGGTCCTTCAGGTCCGAGACTATCACATCGCCTATTTTAAGCTCGTCGACGAGGGCTCCGCAGAAACCGGCCGATATTATGATGTCCGGCTTATACTCCTCGATCACTCGTTCGGCCGCCTTCGCGGCCCTCCCGGCGCCCATGCCGCTGCGGGCGATCACGATACCGCCGCTATCGGCGGCGATTACCGGCGCCAATGACCCGAAAAACCCCACGCCCAGCCTTTTCGCGAACGGCCGCAATTCCCAATAGAGTGCGAATATGACGGCCGCCTTAACGCTCATTTCCTGTTTATGCTCCTCAACCTCTTCTTGACTTCCTCTATAAGTATATCCGGCGTAGAGGCGCCCCCGATTATCCCTACCGATTTTACTCCCTTGAATTTTCTCGGGTCGAGGTCTTTCGCGCGCTCTATCTGCATCGTATTATCGTTATACTTCATGCACAGTTTCTTCAGTTTTATCGTGTTCGAGCTGTGATGGCTGCCTACGACTATCATAAGGTCTGCCTTCTGGGCAAGCTTTACGGCGTCCTCCTGCCTCTTCCTTATATCCGCGCATATCGTATTTATAATCTTTATCTCATGCGCAACCTTCATGACCTCCGCCACGACCTCCCTGCATAGCTCTATCGAATGCGTCGTCTGGAATATGAGGCCCACCTTGTTCTTGAGCTTTGCGGGGTCCACTTCTTTATGGTTAGAGACCACGAGCGCCTCGT
>JAKLIT010000017.1 GCA_022709465.1 Candidatus Omnitrophota bacterium
GGAACCGCCAAGTATTGAGTAGGCGCCGGTGTCAGTGGAGGTCTCTGCGGGTGTAAACGCCTCGACATCGGGAACGGCGATATAACCGGGAGATATACTCGGGGGCTCCGACTGCAGGCCGCCGTATCTCTTTATCCTTATATTGTCCATGAATATCTGTCCGACCCTGCTGTCTTTCGGGTATATGATGAACATGACATCGGTGGCGATGTTCGCGTTGCCGAACGGTACCTTGAAATCCTTCGTGGTTATTTCGAATGTGACGTTCGTGTTGAGCCCCGTCTCGAGCCGTTTAGGTATGCTCTCGCGGATCCCGTCGGTGTTGAAAGCCAACGCGATGTCACACGGCGGGCCGCTGTTATATATATCGAGGATGACCTTCTTCGCGAATGTGACATCGAGGTCGGTGTTGGACTTCCTTACCGTGAGGCCTTTTGCGGAGGGAATATCACTTGCAGTATTGATCATCAGGGAGCCCTGGCCCTGCGTCTTGAATTCCGAGCTTATACCTACTTCGCCCGAAGTATTTATGCTCCAGTGCTGCCTTGATTCAAGGCCGTCCCATAATAACGTGTCGTTTGTGTCGTATGAATCCTGCGCAAGAACAGCCCGGCCTGAAAACACCAGCAGGAGCAGGCAAACCGCTAAACCTATTCCCTTCTGTTCTTCCTGAGTTTTCCTATCTTCTCTTGGAGAGTACCCATTGGGCATATAGCACACCAACAAAACAAAATCATCTAGGATTTCTTATAATTCACTTAGATATTATATTCCTTTATTAACTTGTGGTCAAAGGTTATTTTTTGGCCTACCTATTTACTGCCCGGCATAATACCCTTCAGCCCTTCCGTCGCCTTTTTCACGGCATCAGCGGCAGCCTCTTTCACGGTAGATAATGCGCCGGCGGCGGTATCCTTCAGTGACCCGACATCGAAATTCGTCAGGGACGCGATGCTGGTATTCGCCAGAGCCTTGAACATGACAAGCGACGCGAAAGTGTACGGATTATCTATGTTCTCATAGCGCTCATCAAGGGCGATATTGAATTCTTTGACGTAAGGCGTAGCGCCTTTAGTGTAATCCTTATAGATGACTTTTCCTATCTTAAGCTCGAGCTCGTCTATCTTGAATTTCATGTCCTTCTTTGCGCCCTTCGCGCCCGCGCCTTTCGCCTGTATCGCCTTGAGGAAATCAAGGTTCAGCTCTCCTCCCTCATTCCTTATTACATAAAGCTCTTTAAGTTCAAGCCGCATCTTCTTCATGTGGTTCGCCCCTGTAAGGAACGACCCGAGGTCGTAATCCACATAAATGTCCGGCATATCCAGCATGACCCTGTCCTTAAAAGCGTTCTTCGGGTTGTATATCTTGAGATCGTCAATATCGACCGCGCTTTTGAACACCCCTACCTTCATGCTCTTTACGCCTGCAGGCAGGTCGGTAAACGCCCTTATCCCCGACGTAAATACCGCTCCGGCTACAAAATCCTTCGCGAGGAAAAATACGACCAGGACAGCAGCGATTACTATCAGGACCTTCTTCATCCCATTACCCTCCTTTTACCTTTTGCCCGCCTTTATCACGAATACCGCGTTCAACGCAAAGAGGTTAGGCAGGAACCATGACGTCCCGTTCCTTCCGAGAAAACGCTCCGATTCTATCGTAATCCTTTTATCCGCGCAGAACTCCTTAAAATCGCTTATGCTCAGGAAATGCAGGTTAGGGGTATTATACCACCTGTAAGGCAATGAATACGTGACCGGCGTCTTGCCCTTGAAGAACAGGCGAAGCCGCGCGCGCCAATACGCGAAATTCGGGAAACCTACTATGACGCGGCTGCCCACGCGCAGCGCCTCGTCTATCACGAAATCGACCTTCTTGACCTCCTGCATGCTCTGGTTCAATATGACATAATCGAAAGACTCGTCGGGATAATCTTTCAGGCCGCTGTCTATATCGCCGTGGAATACGCTTAAGCCCTTCTCGACGCATTTATATATGGCGGCCTCGCTGAGCTCGACGCCTTGCGCTTTTACACCCTTGCCTTTCGTGAGCAGGTGCAGAAGGTCGCCCTCGCCGCAGCCGAGGTCAAGTACCCTTGACCCCGGCTCGACGATACCGTATATGACCTCATGGTCCGGCCTTTTTGCTTCCGTAGTCATCATCAACGTCCTTCCTTGTCCTTATAGGCCTTCTTCAGGAAATGGCTTATCAGATGCGTCTGCTCCTCCGTCTCGAGCAGGAACGCGTCATGCCCGTATGTCGACTTTATCTCGCAATAAGACGCGTCGGCATGCCTTATCTTAAGCTGTTTTACTATCTCCTGCGCCTGGTAAGACGGATAGAGCCAGTCCGACTTGAACGCTATCACGAGGAATTTCGTCTCTATATGGCGCCCCGGGTGCCTGTTCTTTTCACCCGAGAGGTCGAAATAGTCGAGGGCCTTCGTTATATACAGGTAGGAGTTCGCGTCAAAACGCTTCACGAAACTGTCCCCCCTGTATCTCAAATAACCCTCCACCTCGAAGTCGGTCTTGAAACGGAAGCTGTAGTTCTTCTCCTTCAGCCTCCTCGAGAACTTCTCCTCCATCGACTGGTCGCTCATATACGTTATATGGCCGATCATCCTCGCGACAGCCAGTCCCTTCTCGGGCTGGCCTTTCCCGTAGTAATCGCCTTCACGCCATTCAGGGTCGGCCATTACGGCCTGCCTGCCGACCTCATCGAACGCGATCTGCTGCGGCGAATGCTTGAGCGCCGTGGCTATCGGTATCGCTGAACGCACCCTCTCCGGGTAAGACGCCACCCACTGAAGCGCCTGCATCCCGCCCATCGAGCCTCCTACAACGCAGAGCAGCTTGTCTATGCCGAAATGGTCTATCAGGTGTTTCTGGGCGTTGACCATATCGGATATCGTTATCAGCGGGAAGTCCAAGGCATACGGCCGCCCGGTCTTCGGGTTTAAGGATGACGGTCCCGTGCTTCCCTTGCATCCGCCTATGACGTTCGAACAGATGACAAAATACTTATCCGTATCGAACGCCCTGCCGGGGCCTATCATCGAGTCCCACCAGCCGGGGTCTTCCTCTCCGTCGTGGAAACCGGCCGCGTGCGCGTCACCCGAGAGGGCGTGCTCCACCAGTATCGCGTTATTCTTCTCTTTATTGAGCGCCCCGTAGGTCTCATAAGCCAGTGTTATCGGCCCGAGCGACTGCCCGGACTCCAGCTTAAGCTCCTTCGGCGGCTCCGCGAACGTGAAATACTCCGTCTTTACTTTTCCGACACTTCCCTGGTTGGTCATTTGCGTAACGCCCTGTCTATATCGCCTATTATGTCGTCTATATGTTCGAGCCCGATGGAAAGCCTTATGAAGTCCGGCGTGACACCGGTCGCCAGGCGCTCTTTCTCGCTCAGCTGCTGGTGGGTCGTCGAAGCCGGATGTATCGCCAGGCTCTTCGCGTCGCCGATATTTGCGAGGTGCGAAATAAGCTCGAGCGATTCTATGAACTTCTTTCCCGCCTTCAGGCCGCCCCTGATCCCGAACCCTATTATTGCGCCCGCGCCCTTCTCAAGATATTTCCTTGCCCTTCCGTAGTCGGGGCTCGTCGGAAGCCCCGGATAGTTCACCCATGATACTCCCGGATGCTTCTTCAGGTGTTTTGCCACCGCAAGCGCGTTCTCGCAGTGCCTCGGCATCCTGAGATGGATAGTCTCAAGACCCTGCAGGAGCAGGAAGGAATTGAACGGCGATATCGCCGGCCCGAGGTCCCTCAAAAGCGATACCCTCGCCTTCGTTATATACGCGATGTTGCCGGCGGGCTTCAGCGCCTTAACAAAATCAAGCCCGTGATAACTTGCGTCCGGGCCCGAAATAAGCGGGAATTTCCCCCCTGTCCAGTCGAACCTCCCCGAATCCACTATCAGCCCGCCGAGGGATGTCCCATGGCCTCCGATGAACTTCGTCGCGGAATATACGACTATATCGACGCCGAAATCAATCGGCCTTAGGATGTACGGGGCAGATGTGTTGTCCAGTACAAGCGGTATCCCGTGCTTATGCGCCACTTTCGCGAGCCCTTCGAGGTCAGCGACGTCGAGCTTCGGGTTGCCTACCGATTCCGCGTATATCGCTTTCGTCTTCGGCGTTACAGCCCTGTCGAACGCCTTGAGGTCGTTGGACTTCACGAACTTCACCTTGATCCCGAAACGCGCGAACGTATAATGCAGCAGGTTATACGTGCCGCCGTAAAGGTTATCGGCGGACACTATGTGGTCGCCTGCCTGCGCGATATTAAGCAGCGCTATCGTTATGGCCGCCTGGCCGCTTGAAACCGCAAGCGCGCCGATGCCGCCGTCGAGCAGGGCTATCCTCTTTTCCAGCACGTCCGTCGTCGGGTTCATCAGGCGCGTATAAATATTGCCGCTTTCTTTCAGTGCGAACAGGTTCGCGGCATGCTCCGCATCCCTGAACTGGTAAGACGTCGTCTGGTATATCGGTACCGCCCTTGAACCGGTCACGGGGTCGGGCACCTGTCCCCCGTGAAGCGCCAATGATTCCGCCTTCAACCTTCCGTCAACCTTGCTCATCTCTCTCCTTTAAAGGCCCGGAAAAACAAAAAACCCGGGCTAAAAAGCACGGGCCTTACAAGACACTGTTCGCTTTTTAGCACATTTATTAAGCGGAGCAATACGCTTCAAATCGCCGCTTTTCACTTTTTTACATTGTATCATCTATTGGCTTTTTGTCAAGGGTATTATTTTCGCGCCATGTTTCGCGTCGGGCGCGTTCTGTTCGCGCAGGGCCGAATGCAGGTCTTCCTCCTTTATGAACCCGAGCTCCTTGCATATTTCGCCGAACGCTACGCCTCGCCTCCAGTGTATGTTGAGCGACTCGTCGAGCTGTTCCGCCGAGAGAAGTTTCTTCTCGAGAAGAATCTGTCCGAGCGGCCTGTAGCCCTCGGCCGATGCCTCGGTCCTCTTATATACCTGCGGGCCGAGGAATTCCCCGGTCTTGCCGCTCCTCCTATCCTCCATGAACTTGCTTCCCGACAGGTCTTTCAGGTAGCGCTTTATTTCCGCCAGCCTCTCATTTATCTGCACCATGTTCGTCACGTCGGAATGGCTATGCCTGTTGACGACGGCCAGCGAGACGCTCATAAGGTTGACCTTTGTCATCTTATGCGTCCTGTCCTTCGCGTATATGAAACCCTGTTTCCTGTCTTCCGTGTTGTAATGGAAGGGTATTATCCGGTCGAACGACAGTATGATGTTATGGCAGACCTCCTTATACCTGTCCGGAGAGGTGATGAACATGAAGTCGTCGCCGCCTATATGGCCTATGAAATCCTCGGGATTGCCGTATTTCTTTATCGACGTGTATAGGACATACGCGGTCTGCATTATCGCCCTGTCGCCCTTATGGTAGCCGTAGACGTCGTTAAAATACTTGAAGCTGTCTATGTCGAGGTATCCGAACGTGAAAGAGACGTCCTTCTTCAGGCGCTCTATCACCGCCTCTTCTATTATCCTTCCTCCCGGCAGGCCGGTCAGCGGGCTCGCATAAAAACTGTACTGCGACCTCCTGGCCGCCATCTCGACCCTGACCCTCAAATCGAGCGGGTCCGGCGGTTTGATCAGGTAATCATCGACGCCCTGCTTGAGGTTTAAAAGCTGCGTCCTGAGCTGGCGTTTGTTTATGAGGGTTATTACCGGGATGAACGCCGTGACAAAATCATCCTTGAGCAAACGGCATATCTCGAGGTGCGCCTTGCTGGCGGAATGGACGTCTACGACTATTACATCCGGGGAGACCTTCTTTATCGGGGTAATATCATGCAGCGGAGATTCGTGCAGAAAGACCTCATAGCCCCAACCGTCAAGGCAGAAAGTCAACACATCCCTGAGGCTTTTGTCGGAAGAGATGATAAGTATCTTTTTTATCTTGTCCAAAAGCTATTTTTCCTGCTGTAAAACGTTCAAGAACGCGTCTACCACTTTCGGGTCGAACTGGCTTCCTGAGCTGTTCTTGATTATCTTTATCGCTTCTTCCTTTGGGTATGCTTTCCGGTAGGGCCGGTCTGACGTCAGCGCTTCATATACGTCCGATACCGCGATTATCCGGGCGCCTACAGGTATCTGCTCGCCCTTGAGCCCGTTCGAATATCCTTTCCCGTCCCATCTCTCGTGATGGTAATAGATCATCGGCACCACGCCCTGCAGTGACTGTATGGGCCTTAGGATATCGACCGCGATCTGCGGGTGCCTCTTTATCTCGTCGTATTCCTTCTTTGTCAGCTTACCTTTTTTCAGCAATATCTTCTCGCTGACCCCTATCTTGCCGAGGTCGTGCAGTATCGACGCCTGGCTGATCTTCTCTACCTCTTCTTTCGGAAGGCCGAGCTTGCGTGCCACTTCGGTGGCGTAGTGGACTGTCTTCTCCACGTGCTCGCCGGTGTAATGGTCTTTTAACTCTATGGTCTTCGCGAAGGCGAATATAGACTCGACAAGCCCTTGGTTCGCCTGCCTCGTGAGCTTATCGAGCTTCTTCTTCAGCAACCTGACATCGGTCGCTTTTTCGGGGACCGGCGCAAAATCATCCCTTTCCATGGTCTTTATGTCTACCGACGAATATACCCTGTTTCCGCCGAGCTCCTTGACTTTGCTCAATATGCGGTCGGCCAGGTCGATAAGGTCCTGCCCCTTGGATATCTTGTCTTCCGGATACGACGATACCGCGATGCTGACCTTCAGCTTGATGTTGTGCTCCCTGTCGCCGAAATCATATAAACTTATGATCTCGAGTATCCTGTCGCCGAGGCCTACGGCATCCGCCCTGTTCGTGGCCGGTGAGAGCACGACGAACTCCTCGCCCCCGAGCCGGACGACTATGTCATACTGGCGCACGGCAAGCTTAAGCTGTCTAGCGAACTGTTTTAATATAAGGTCGCCGAACTGGTGGCCGTAAACGTCGTTAACCGACTTAAAATAATCGATGTCGAGCAGGATGGCGGAAAGCGGGTGCGCGTATCTTTTCGCGCGCAGGAACTCCGCTTCTATGACCTCCCCGAGATACCTGTAATTATAAAGGCCGGTATGAGGGTCTTTCAGGGCCATCTGCTTAAAGACCTTGTTCGACTTGATCAGCTCGGCGTTGAGCTTCTCGAGCTTCTCCCCGGACAGTTTTCTCTCCGTTATATCTCGAATCGTCTCGATAGCCCCGACGAATTTCCCGGACTTGTCATAGATAGGCGTGGCCTTTGCCCAGACGTATATGCCTTTATTGTTGTTAAGAATAGGAAGGAATACTTCAGTGAAGAGGACGTTGCCGTCCCTGTGGACATAATCGTATCTTTGTTCTATCTCTTCGTTCTTATCGAAGATCAGGTCAATAAGGATCGGGCGTTTTTTGCCGTAAAAGGGCTCCGCATACGCATAATCGCCCTTGCCTATTATCGCTTCCTTGCTTACGCCCGTCATCTCTTCGATTGCCTTATTCCAGGCAACAACCTTCTTATCTGCGTCGATGACGAACGTCGCATCCGGCAGGAATTCGATTATATCAAACAACCGCTCTTCTATATTATGATTGTCTTCCATAGGGTGAATTTTCTCTGTTTAATTATGCCATTAAACGGAAAAAATGTCAATCATTATGGATTTATCGCCCTTTGACCTTGAACCCGTTGGTTTTATGCACTTCATTGCCGACAAATAAGTTAACGGTATAGGTACCCGGAGGCAGCTGCCCTATGGGTATTATCGCGGCGGGCTGCGTCGGAGTGGAGTACTCGGGATTATCCGAGTAATCGGCATATATATCCAGGCGGTTCTCTTTCAGGGATACCTTCTTTACGGATACTTTGCTCAATCCGGGAAAGAACCCCCTGAATACGGTTACGCATAACGTGTCTTTCATGCTGAAGGACTTCTGCTCCCTCTTCCCTTCCGTCAGCATCTGCTTAAGCCAGAACAGAGCGTAAACGGCGTCGCCTTTAGTCACGTATACGGCTTCTACGGGGTCCTTCAGGGTCTTTACGTCGCCGCCCAGGGCATAGCAGGAATAAGTGACATTCTCAAGCGACAGCGCCTTCCCGTTCCCCGTCTCTTCCGCAAACACCGCAGGTGAGGCCAGTAATGCTGCCGCGAGAGCTGTTACAGCCAGGATTATTTTGAGCATCCGTAATGGCCCACCTTCTGTCCAATGCTCCAGTATTCGCCCCAGTTATAAGAGAACGGCCCGGCTTTCGCGAGGTCTATTTTCCCCGACGGGCCGAGTACCGACTCTTCTACATGCACGGCGACGATCTCCGCGATGAACATCTCATGTGTCCCGAGCATCCTTGAATCCCTGACCTTGCATTCAAGCGCTACCGGGCATTCCCTGATGAGCGGGGCTTTGACTTCCTTCGCGGGCTCCGTATGCAGGCCGGTCAGCTTAAACTTGTCCTCGCTGCGCCCTGAGACCGTTCCGCATATATCGGTCTCCCTCATTATTGCCGTCGTCGGGATATTGACCGTGAACTCCTTCTGCTCCTTGATAAGACCGTACGAATACCTGCCGGGCCTTATGGAGACGGAAAGCATAGGGGGCTCAGAGCATACAATGCCCGCCCAAGCCAGTGTTATCACGTTCGGCCTTCCCGCCTTGTCTACGCATGTGACCAGGACCACCGGAAGCGGGAATAAAGCCGCTTCGGGTTTGCCGGATTTTTTTGCCATTTGCTCTTCTCCTAAATATCCATCGAGACGAGGTACGCGAGGTTCCTCTCGATGTCTTCTTTTGAATGGGGCTCGGTAGTTATTATCGGCTCCCTGCCCTTCTTCAGGACCTCCCGCACGAGCCCTCTGAAATCAAGGTCGCCTTCGCCGAGCGGCAGGTGTGAATCAAAATCGCCCTTATTGTCCGAGAGATGTATCTCGCCTATCGAATTGTCGGGATACCATTTCAGCGCGTCAAAAGGCGACATTTTTCCGAAAGCGTAATAATGCCCGGCGTCAAAGCACGCTTCAAGGTTCTTCGCCTTGAGATCCTGTAATATTCCCGTGACTATCTCCGGGTCCGGGTCTATCGAATTCTCTATCGCTATCGTTATTCCCCTGGGCGCCGCCGCTTTTGCAGCGTCCTCCCAGACCGGCAGGCATAGGCCCAGGAACAGGTGGGATGCATCCTTATAAAATATCGGGTCAAACCCCGAATGCAGCACCACGTGGCGCGTATCGAGCTTTTCACAGAACTCGAACACGCGCTTGAAGCGTTCGAGCGTAAGCTCCCTTATCCCGCGGTCCCTGCTTCCCGGATTAAGGTCGAGGAACGGGCCGTGCACGATCTTCTTCAGGCCGTTCTCCTTGAAGACACGGTTGATGCTGTCGATCTCCTGCGCGCTGTACGAATCGAGCGCGGCGCCGTCCGCGTATATCTCGCAATTGATCCCTTTGTCGGCGATCCAGCCGAGGCTGCCCAGCAGCATCCTGTATGGCGCGTGAAAATATATCTTTTCCTTTGCGATCTTCATCATATCCCCATTATTATAGACCATCCGGGTCCGTCTGCCTATAAAAAAGGCCCGGGGTTCGTGTTACTCCCTGGACCGTAACTTTCTCCCACCCTATCGTGGGCTTGCTTGGCAGCTTGACCCTCTGTACCAAGTGGGCGCCTATCTGGCGCCGCAAGCGGCTCCAGAACTCCGGCTCCCTATACAGCTTTGATGATCACCGCGCCAAGCCGTCGCACTTATAGGGCAGATATCTTTTTCTAAGATAAGTATATCACGGCCCGGGTCAAATTCAAGCCCTGCGGTTATTTTTCTTTTACGACGGCATTATTCAGCGAGCCTATGCCATCTATCCTTATCTCTATTCGGTCGCCCGGAAGCATCGACCCGACACCGAACGGCGTCCCGGTGGATATTATGTCCCCCGGCAGGAGCGTCATGATGCCCGAGACGAACGATACGAGCCTCGGTACGGAAAATAGAAGGTTCGCCGTGGTCGAGGATTGTTTCCGTTCCCCGTTAAGGTACGATTCCACCTTAATGCCCGACGGGTTTACATCGGTCTCGATATGCGGGCCTATAGGGCAGAATGTATCGAACGATTTTGACCTCGTCCATTGGCTCTCCTTTGCCTGTATATCGCGCGCGGTCACGTCATTCAGGCACGTATACCCCAGGATATATCCGCGCGCCCCGCCCTCGTCGATATGCCTGCCTTCCTTTTTTATCACGACCGCGAGCTCGGCTTCGAAATCGAGCCTCGTGATGCCGTGCGGATACACGATATCCTGCCCGTCATATATTACGGAGGACGGCGGTTTGATGAATATCAACGGCTCCTCAGGGACCTTCAGGTTAAGTTCCCTGGCGTGGTCAGCATAATTCGTGCCCACGCATATTATCTTCGACGGCTTAATGCTCTTTATATCTATCTTCATCTATCTCCCCATCTCTTTATCTATCGCGTCCATGATAACCTCCGGTGAGGTGCCGGCTATCGGTTTCCCTATCGATACTTTTACCGGGGACGATTTCGGGAATACGGCTCCGCGCGGGTATGCCTCAAAAGCTCCGGTGATGCCGCACGGTATCACCGGGACGCCCGCCGTGAGCGCCATAACGGAGGCCCCTCTCCTCCCTGCTCCGAGCTTGCCGTCCGGGCTTCTCGTCCCTTCCGGGAAGATCCCGACCAGGCCGCCCTGTTCCAGCAGTTTTACCGCTTTTTCTACCGAGCCGCCTTCCCTTATCATTCCCGTAGAAGCGAAAAGCCCCTTAAGCCACCATACGTCATAAACGTCCTTCCTGACTATCCAGCTTATCCTTCTCGGAACGGCGACAGCGATGGCAACCGGGTCTATATAGCTGGAATGGTTCGCGGCGATTATAGCGCCGCCTTCTTTCGGGATATTACAGCGGCCTGACACCTTTAGGCGGAAGAGGGCTTTGCAGAGGAACCATGCGATCGCGCGCAGGATCCGGTATAACACAAACTTAATTGATTATTACCATCCTCTTTGCAAGGATGGAATTTATGTAGGAGGATATCTTGTTCTGGTCCTGTTTCTTTATCTTATTGAAGAATATCGCTATATTGCGGCAATTCGCGCCGGGCCCTACATCCTTTACGGGTTCCGAACGGACGACTACTCCGTCAATATGGACGGGATGGGCTTTGGATTTTTCTTCGGACGGGAGGAGCAGGACTATCTTGACCTTCGACAATAGCGGGAAATAACCGTCTACCTGGCAGAACACCCCCGAACAGCTGATGTTCTTTGTTACGCTTATAGCATCAAAACCCTCATCCTTTATCTTGAGGGGTATCTTCTCTTCTACGCGCGGCTGTCTTCTTCTTTCGGTCTTTGGCCTTTGCATATTCCACTTTTTACTTATTACGGGGCGCTGCGCTCTGACCTATCTGTTGCTCGACCCATTCTTTGTATACGTGGTCGAGTATCCTGTTCCTGTCGAACGGGGACATCTGCGTGAATTTTATGCCCGCGCCCGACTCTGTCTTCGCCTCCGACTTCTCGACCCAGACCAGATCGCCCTTCGCGTATACGGGCGCCGCGTCTTCCGGTATCCGCAGCTTGATCTCCAGTTCCGTTCCGGGGACCAACTTACTGTTCACTGAAATCTGCATGCCTTCGCGGCTCAGGTTCCTCGTCACCGAGATGCCTTCAACCGGCGCTCCATTCCCGGGAACCATATACTCCACTTCAATGGAGACATCGAAACGCATAAATTTCCTCTTCTCGCTCATCCCCCATCACCCCCTTTTTGTGCTCCTGTACTTATAGCTCTTCCCCTCCTTGTTTTCACCATTATTATCCGCCGCCTAAAATGAAAAGTCAATTATTTTATTTTTAATACTCCAAAAGCTCCTCGATTATGCGTTTAAGGCGCGCTTTGTCCTCGTCCGTGATGTTCGTAAACTCTATGCCGGTATCGAATTGGCTTGATTTTTTCTTAAGGTATTCACTGCGCCTGACAGACCACGCTATCTTGCCTTCGCAGTTTACAGGTATCGGGTCATCGGGAAGGAACAATTCCACTTCAACAGGGGTATGCTTGAGGAGCGCTCTCTCCAGGATCAGGCACGTGCCGCCTGCGGAGATATTTTCGGTTTGGGTCCGGAAGACGAGGCTAGTCTCCTTCTTCTTAACGATAACGACGCACTCAAAAGAGACCCTCACCGACCTTCTGGTATCGATTCCGCTCCAGCCCATTTTAGTCCGCCTTTACCATTATTATACCTTTTAATGTAAACTTTACAATACTATTTTTTATTTTGACATTCCCCTCGCCCGATGATAAAATGGCATCGAAAATACGAGGTTGCCCTACACCGGGAGGCACTCTCCATTGTACGAGAAATATTACGGCCTAAAAGAAAGACCCTTCAACGTAACCGCAGACCCTAATTTCCTCTTTTTTAGCAGGAAACACCGCGAGGCGTTCGACCACCTAATATACGGCATCAAGGAAAGGCGCGGTTTCCTGGAGATAACCGGCGAGATAGGCACAGGCAAGACCACCCTTTGCAGGGCACTGATAGGCCAGCTGGACCCAAACACGAAGACCGCCTTCATATTGAACTCCAACCTTCCGGAGACGCAGCTGCTTTTCGCTATAGTCACCGATTTCGGGCTCAACGCGAAACCGAAGACCAAGATAAGCCTGCTTACCGAGCTCAATAAGTTCCTTATCGAACAGCTTAAGGCCGGTTCAAATGTAGTGCTGATAATAGATGAGGCGCAAAACCTGAGGTCGGCGCAGCTGGAACAGGTAAGGATGCTGTCTAACCTCGAGACCGATAAGGACAAGCTTATACAGATAGTGCTGGTAGGCCAGCCGGAACTGCGGGACAAGTTGAATTCCCCGGAACTCGAGCAGTTAAGGCAAAGGATCTCGGTAAGGTACCATATCCTTCCCCTCGACAAGGCCGAGATAAACGATTATATAATGCACAGGATGCGTGTGGCGGGTTCGGACGGGTCGGTGTCTTTTAGCCCGGACGCGATAAGCGAGATATTCGAATATTCCGGAGGGGTCCCGAGGCTGATTAACCTTGTCTGCGATAGGGCCCTGCTTCTCGGATTCACTATGGAGACAAAGGAGATAACTCTCGATATGATAAAAAGGTCTGTTGAAGAGATAGAAGGGTTCGTGAGGATATGAGCATAATAATGGAAGCGTTGAAGAAAGCGTCCGACAGGCCGGCACCCGAGGCCGGACGATCAGCCGCGGTTGCGGCCAGGGATGAAATGCGCATAGTCGCCTCTCCGGAGCCGCATGAACTGCGGTTCTCGAAGTCGTTCCTCATGATGTTCTCAACGATGATCGTGATAGCCGCCGTGGCATATTTTACAGGGATGCCCAAACACGGCCCGGCAACGGCAATAGACGCCCCTAAGGCGGAGGGATATTCATCGGCTTCGGCTCCGGCGACCCCCGTAAAGCAGGAACCCGAGCCTACCCCTGTAAGCAACCTGCTGACAAAACTGTCGAACCCGCACCTGACGCTCAACGGGATCGTCTACGGCATAGGCAAACCGGCAGCCATAATCGAGAACAAGATAATCGAGGAAGGCGGTTCGATAAGGGGCATGCGGGTGGTTAAGATACACGCCGATAAAGTGGATATGCTTGACCAGGCTACCGGGCAACCCTTTGTGCTGAAGGTAGATTAGGGCTTCTTACGTACCGTTTTCTTAACGGCCTTCTTGGCGGGGATTTCCTTCTTTGGAGTTTCAGCTGCTTTCCCGATCGACGGCTTTGTCCCGTTCGCGCTTCCGACTTTCGAGACAACGAACTTTGCCGTCACCACTATCCCTACCGCCGCAGCTAAAAGCACCACGATGGAACCTATTATAACGAGCTGCCTCGTCTTCAGCAACGGGGGCCTGAACCAGATATCGGGCTTGTCGAGCGACTCCTTCTCTTTCCTGAGCCTGTTCACCTCACCCTGAAGGCGTTTGAATTCGGATTTCAACGAATCCAGCTCGGCTCCGACTTCCTTCCTGGCCTTCTGGTCGACTTTCTCTTGTATTGGGGATTCCTTGCCCTCCTTGACGATGAAGGAGGAATCCATCACCTCAACCCTGTCCTCATCCTTAAGGTAATCCCCGTAAAGTTGCTTCTGGATATCCTTTTCGGAAAGGTTCTTGAGGTTTTTTTCCTTGTCTGGCTTATTCCCGAACAAAATGGCTCCTTACAGCTCCAGCGAAAACTTTATTAAATTTATGCCGCCGAGCTCGAGTTTTTCCTTCTCGTTAAAACCCCTGCTCCTGCACAGGTCTATCGCGCTGGCCATCGCGTTGGCGGCGTGGAACACGGCTTCATGATAACCGTTCTCCCTGCAGAAATCTATTGCGCGGTCCAGCAGCAGCCCGCCGTATCCTTTTTTCCGCAGCTGTTTCGCGACGAACAACCTCCGTATTATCGCGGTCTTGCTCGTCTCTTCTTTTATGCCGACGGTCCCGCCTACGCTGCCTTTATCCACGAGGACAAAGAACGCCTCCTTCTTCCCGCCGTAGACACTGTCGATGGAATCGAGGTCGCAATACTCGTATGCTTTCTTGCCGAACGAAAATTCCGCATCAAGTATGCTCGATACGAGGTCTTTGACCTGCTCCTTGTCGCTTGTTTTATACGGCCTTATCTGCATGGAGTGATTTTACTTCCCCTCACTGCTTTTGTCAAGCAGGCCCTCGCCATACAGCGCGTTATATGCCGCATCCTGCTCGGCTGATTTCTTGTTCTTGCCTTCCCCTGTACCCCTGACGGCCCCGCCGAACGACACCGCGACCTCAAAACATTTAAGGTGGTCGGGGCCTTCCTCCGATATCACCGTATACCTCGGGGTCGCTTTGTATGTCTTCGACGTATATTCCTGGAGGACGGACTTATAATCCTTCTGCGCGCCTCCCTGCTTTACCTTCCTTATTTCCGCCCTGAACTGCGACGCGATGAAGTTCTCGGCTTTGCCTGCACCGCCGTCGATATATATGGCGCCTATGACCGCCTCATATGCGCAGACGAGGTTCCTCGACTGCTCTGCGCCTCCGCTTGCCGCTTCGCCCTTGCCGAAAAGGACATACTTGCCTATGCTTAATCTCCTCGCGAGCGACTCAAGCGTCTGCCTGTTGACGAGCAGAGACCTGATCCTCGTCATCTCCCCTTCCTGGCAATCGGGGAACTTCCTGTATATATGGGCGCTTATCGCAAGGCCGAGCACCGCATCGCCGAGGAACTCAAGCCTCTCGTTGTCCATTATCCTGCCCTTGGGATGCTCGTAGGCATACGACCGGTGCGTCAGGGCCTGGCCAATCAGCGCCTTGCTCCTGAACGTGTATCTGAGCGCCTTCTGGAATCTTGCTAATTGCGACTGCCTTGACCTGTCTTTCATGAGGGGTTAATCCGAAAGCCTTTCGATCTCCCTGCGGATGATTGATACGGGGACCTTCTCTTTGACCGTTACCTTTCCTATGCGTACCGGCAGGACGAACCTATTGACCCCGTGGATGAATTTCTTGTCGTGGGCGAGTGCCCCCATTATCCTGGACACCTTCGTCTTCCTGAGTTTTACAGGAAGCCCCAGTATGCTGATAAGCGACTCGATCTTTCCCACCTCTCCGGCCCTGAGTATCCCGAGCCTGTTCGCTATTCTCGCGGCCGCTATCATGCCGAGAGATACCGCCTCTCCGTGTGTATAGGCGCCGGAATAATCCCAGGCGGCTTCTATCGCGTGGCCTATCGTGTGCCCGTAATTCAGGACGGTCCTCAGCGACTTCTTCTCCTTCTCGTCCCTGGAGACTATGCCGGCCTTTATCGAGGCGCACCGCTTGACGATATAGGCAAGCATCGCGGGATCGCGCGCTATTACCTTCGCGCGGTCCTTTTCAAGTTCCGCAAACATCCGGCTGTCGCCGATTATCGCGTACTTTACGACCTCTGCAAGCCCTGATGTATAATCGCGGCGTGATAACTTCGCTAGGAAGGATGTGTCGATGAATACCGCCCTGGGCTGGTAGAAGGCGCCGACCAGGTTCTTTCCCTCAGGAAGGTCAACTGCGACCTTGCCCCCTATCGAGGAGTCCACCTGCGCGAGGAGCGTGGTCGGGACTTGGATATATGGGATCCCCCTCTTGTATGCGGAAGCGGCAAAACCGGCCAGGTCACCGACGACCCCTCCTCCGAGCGCTACGACGAACAGCCTTTTGCCTTTGCCGTC
>JAKLIT010000170.1 GCA_022709465.1 Candidatus Omnitrophota bacterium
CACCTCGAGAGGCCGCTTAAGACAAAAAAATTCATAAGGGAGCTGCAAAGGTTAAAGAGATGAAGAAAAAGACGATGACTTTCCAGGAACTGATAATGGGCCTTGAGAGGTTCTGGGCCGGCAAGGGATGCCTTCTCGCGCAGCCCTACGATACAGAAGTGGGCGCGGGGACATTCCATCCGCTTACTTTTCTGCGGAGTTTGGATAAAGAGCCGTGGAACGCCGCATTCGTCCAGCCGTCGAGGCGCCCGACGGACGGCAGGTATGCCGACAATCCGCTGAGGGCGCAGCACTACTACCAGTACCAGGTAATACTTAAACCGGCGCCGGCTGACGTCCAGGCGCTCTATCTCGAGAGCCTCGAAAGCCTGGGCATAGACCTCAAAAAGCATGATTTCAGGTTCGTCGAAGACGACTGGGAATCGCCTACGCTCGGCGCTTCGGGGCTGGGATGGGAGGTCTGGCTCGACAGCCTCGAGGTCACGCAGTTCACGTATTTCCAGCAGGTCGGCGGCATCGAGCTCGACGTCATCCCGTGCGAGATAACATACGGGCTCGAGAGGATCGCGATGTTCATCCAGGGGCAATACGACTTCTATAAGCTTAAATGGGATGATACGCACACTTACGGCGATATACACAGGAAAGACGAGATAGAATGCTCGAGGTACAACTTCGAGGTCAGCGACCCGAAAATGTACATGGAACTGTTCAACACCTATGAAAGGGAATCGAAGAGGCTGCTCGCGGAGAAACTCCTGACGCCCGCCTACGAGTTTATGCTTAAGACATCGCACGCGTTTAACATGATGGACGCGCGCGGGGCGGTCAGCACGACAGAGCGCCCGACATATATCGCGAGGGTAAGGAACCTTGCAAAGTCCTGCGCGATGCTATACCTGGAGAATACGGACAACAAATGAAAAAGAAGATCGTAACGCAAACGGACCTGCTTCTCGAGATAGGGTGCGAAGAACTCCCTGCGGGCTACATACCGCCGGCAGCCGAACAGCTCCGCTCGTCCCTTGAGGCGGGGCTTAAGGAAGCGCGCATCGGTTTCGGCAGGGTATTATCATACGCCACGCCCGTAAGGCTGATCGTGCTCGCGGAAGGCGTATCTGCCCGCCAGGGATCCCAAAGGGAGAAGATCGGAGGCCCGTCGAAGGCGGCGGCATTCGATAAGGACGGCAGGCCTACCCAGGCATGCCTCGGGTTCCTGAAATCCAAGGATGCCCGCATAGAGGATATCAAAATAGAGGACACGCCGAAGGGCGAGTACCTTTTCATAGAGCGCGCTATGGAATCGCTGCCTGCAAAAAAGGTGCTGGCCGACATGCTGCCGAAACTGATCGGCTCGCTGAAGTTCCCGAAAATAATGAAATGGGAATCCGGTGGCGTCAGGTTCGCCAGGCCCGTGAGGTCGATCGTAGCGCTGCTCGGTGACGAGGCCGTGCCGTTCAAGTTCGGTTCCCTGCAGTCGTCGAACCTGTCGCGGCTCCCGAGGTATGAAAGCGCCGGGATGGCGCCGGTAAAAGTCAATTCCGTGAACGACTATTTCGCTAAACTGAAAAAATACTGCGTTGAGGCCGACGGCGATAAAAGAAAGGCCTCGATAGCCGCCATGCTCAAGAGCGCCGCTAAGGCCGAAGGGGCCTCAGGGGATTTTAACGCTGCCCTGCTGGATACGGTCTCGTACCTTTCAGAGTCGCCCTCGGGATTCACGGGAAGATTCTCCAGGGATTACCTCGACCTTCCGGTCGAAGTCCTTGAGAGTTCCATGGCAAAGAACCAGAAGATATTCCTTCTTAAGGATGGCAGGGGCAAGGCCCTTCCCGTATTTGCAGGCGTCCTAAACGGCAAGCGCAAGGATATCTCCGGGATCCGCGGGACATTCGAGGCGATCCTCAACGCAAAGCTGAAAGACAGCATGTTCTTCCTGAAAGAGGATTTGAAGACGAAGCTTGAGGAAAGGATAGACCTGCTGAAAGGCGTGGTATTCCAGACAAAACTCGGGACTATGCATGACCGCGTCGGCAGGATACGCGAGTTATCGCGCTTTATCGCTGACGCGTTGAAGATCCCCGATGATGAAAAGAAGAAGATTGAGATGGCGGCACTCCTCTGCAAGACCGACCTCGTCACGCTGATGGTCAAGGAGTTCCCTGACCTGCAGGGTATCGTCGGAAGGGAATACGCCAGGAGGACGGGCGAGGACAAGGATGTCGCGAGAGCGATATACGAGCATTACCTTCCGAAAGGCCCGAACGATCCGCTGCCCTCGGGTAATATATCATGTATCCTCGCCATAGCCGATAAGGTGGATGCGATAGCGGGGTTCTACTCCATCGGTATGCTCCCGACCGGAAGCGAGGACCCTTACGGGATACGCAGGGCATCCCTCGGATTGCTCAAGATACTGTCCGAGAAGAAGTACCCGTTATCGCTTGACGCGCTTTTGGACAAGGCGGCCGACCTTTACGGCGATAAAGTGGCATGCGACAGGAAGCTCGTGAAGTCGCAGATACTGTCGTTCATGAGGGAGAGGCTGAAGAATATTTTACTGGACAAAAAGTATAAAGATGATATCATAGATTCTGTTTTGTCGCCGGGGATCGGGAGCTTTGACCGGCTCGGCAAGAAACTCGAAGACCTTTCCTCTATATCCCAAGCCAAGTATTTCCTGGAGGCTGCGAAAGTCATTGAGCGGATCTCCAACATACTTAAAGGCGCCAAGGACTTCAGGCGTGAAGAAGCCAAGGTCAAGGCAGAGCTGTTCAAGGAACAGCTGGAAA
>JAKLIT010000171.1 GCA_022709465.1 Candidatus Omnitrophota bacterium
GATACCGGTCGACTCGATATTCACCCCGATCGTAAAGGTGAACTTCCAGGTCGAGAACACACGCGTCGGGCAGATAACGGATTACGACAAGCTGATACTTGAGATCTGGACGAACGGCAGCGTGACCCCTAAGGACGCGTTGCTTTATTCATCCCATATACTCGAGAAGCATCTCGAGATATTCCTCGGGTTCGGGAAACTTCCTGTCGAAGAGGCGGAAGAAGAGGTGAAGGTCGACGAGGAGCTGTATTCCAAGTTGAAGATGCCCGTTTCCGAACTGGAGCTCTCCGTGAGGAGCGCGAATTGCCTTAAGGAAGCGAAGATCAAGACGATCGGGGAACTCGTCCAGAAGTCGGAAGCCGAGATGCTTAAGTACAGGAACTTCGGCAAGAAGTCATTGGCCGAGATCAAGGAGATTATAGTCAGCATGGGCCTTTCGCTTGGGATGAAGGTCGATAAAAAATTGCTAAAGAAAGATTAACGGGTAAACATTATGCGCCATAACAACATGAAACGCAGGTTCGACAGGAACAAGCCCGAGAGGGATTCGATGTTCACCAATCTCGCGAGGGGGCTTTTCATATCTCAGAGCATAACGACGACGGCACAGAAGGCCAAGGAGGCCAGGAAGCTGGCCGAGAGGCTAATAACGATGGGCAAGGTCGATACGGTCCATTCAAGAAGGAAGGTCTTCTCCGTGCTGCGCGATGAGGACCTTGTCAAGAAACTGTTCAAGGAGATCTCGCCCCTGTTCGCGAACAGGAAGGGCGGGTATACAAGGATAATACGCCTCGGCAACAGGAGAGGCGATAACGCAGAAATGGTCATTCTCGAACTGACCGAAAAGAAGGTCGTGGCCCCGAAAGTGAAGCCGAAGAAGGGGAAAGCGGCGGAAGCCAAGCAGGCGCCCGCGGCCCACGAAAAGCCGGCCTCGAAAGAAACGGCCGCAACGGTTGCCGAGAAGACGAAGGAATCAGCTCCGGAAAAGCATGTTCCGCCCAAGAAAGAGACGAAAGAGTCCCATCCGGCCGCTGCCGCGCACCAGGGGCAGACCGGTTTCGCAGGCACTCTGCGTAAATTCTTCAGGGGCAGGACAAAATAGCCCGGAATATCCTGCGAGGATGATAAATGGGCAAGGAGGGGATTTCTTTGAAGGTCTCTAAGCGCCTCGAGAAGGTCCAGGAATCCCCGACTCTCGCCATCACCGCAAAGGCCAAGCAGATGAAGGCCGGCGGTGAGGATGTCGTGAGTTTCGGGGCAGGCGAGCCCGACTTCGATACACCCGCCAATATAAAATCCGCCGCAATAAAAGCTATCGAGGGCGGATTCACGAAATATACCGCTTCATCAGGCATACCTGAACTGAAAAAGGCCATCTGCGGTAAGTTTCTGAAGGATAACGGCCTTACCTACGATCCCGCACAGATAATAGTATCCTGCGGCGCAAAACACTCACTCTATAACATATTCCAGGCGATATGCGACCAGGGCGATGAGGTCATAATACCGTCGCCGTACTGGGTCAGCTACGCCGAGATGGTAAGGCTTGCGGGCGGCATACCGGTCATCCTCGACACGAAGCAGTCCGACGAGTTCAAACTAAAGCCCGACGTGCTTGCGAAAGCGATCACGCAAAAGACGGCGGCGTTTGTGCTCAACAGCCCGTCCAACCCTACCGGTTCAGTCTATAACAGGAGAGAACTGGAAGGGCTCGCGGATGTGCTTGTAAGCAAGAAGATCCCCGTCATATCGGACGAGATATACGAGAAACTCATATACGGCGGCGAAAAACATGTCTCGTTCGCTTCACTGAGCAGGGAGGCTTACGCGCTCACGTTCACCGTGAACGGTATGTCGAAGTCGTATTCGATGACCGGATGGCGCATAGGATACCTCGGCGCGCCTGACAAGGAACTTGCGGCGGCGGTCGGACGGTTGCAGGACCATTCCACGTCCAATCCCGTATCGTTCGCGCAAAAGGCGGCGCTTGAAGCGATCAGCGGCGACCAATCGTGCGTCGTAAAAATGACCGAGGAGTTCGAGAGGCGCCGCGATTATATGGTATTGCGCATCGGCACGATGAAAAACATCAGTTGCGTGAAACCCAAAGGGGCTTTCTATGTGTTTTGCGATATATCGAAGACCGGGATGGGTTCGTTCGAATTCTCGAAGAGATTGCTCGAAGAGGCGAAGGTCGCGGTGATACCCGGCGAGCCGTTCGGGTGGGGTACGCATATAAGGTTGAGTTTCGCGACAGGCATGGACGAGATCAGCAAGGGGCTGGACAGGATAGAGGGATGGTTGAAATGAAGCATAAGGTTACGTTCATACCGGGCGACGGGGTAGGGCCGGAACTGTCGGAAGCGGCGAAGCGCTGTATAGACGCCGCTGCCGCCTCGTGCGGCGCGGGTATCGAATGGGAGGCCTTTGACGCGGGCATAGATGTCGTAGAGAAATACGGGACGCCGCTGCCGGAGCATGTCCTCGCATCCATAAGGAAGAATAAGGTCGCGATAAAAGGCCCGATAACGACGCCCATAGGGACCGGCATAAGGAGCGTGAACGTCGAGCTCAGGAAAGCGCTCGAACTTTACGCGTGCCTGCGGCCATGCAAGTCATACAAAGGTGTCCGCAGCCGCTATTCGGACGTGGACCTTGTCATAGTAAGGGAGAACACGGAAGACCTTTACGCGGGCGTGGAATTCGAGAGCGATACTCCCGAATCCAAGAAAGTGATAGACACCGTGAATTCCCTCTCGAAGAAACAGGTCAGGCCCGGCTCCGCGAT
>JAKLIT010000172.1 GCA_022709465.1 Candidatus Omnitrophota bacterium
ACAAAACCGCCGCAAAAAACAAAAACCCCGCTCCGGAATTACTCCGAAACGGGGCTCATGTAAACGAACAGGACGTTGTTGCGTCTGTTCGTCCGAAATGGCTCCCCCGCCTGGGCTCGAACCAGGGACACGTGGATTACAAGTGACCCGGTATTGCTACCGGACTTGGACTATATCATCTCCTACGGCTTTACGTTTAGGAGGCAGGTGCATAGTCTCTGAACCTTCCCTTTATTTCTAAAGGGCTCGGCTGCTGATTACCCTCGCTTGCGCGTAGGGCTCCCAGACAATTCTCCTGCTTTTCGATCCCAATTTCTCGGGAAAGCTGCCATTATTAACTCTTCGTTCTAAGCGGCGGCTGAATTTCACGGAAATTCAGCTCGCCAGAACTCAGAGTCAACCCGCTGAGGCGGTTTGACAGTCCACTGCTCTACCAACTGAGCTACAGGGGAGCGGAAACTCTATCTAAAGAACGGTGATGCTATTCTTCTGCTATACCGCAGCGCTTTTTAAGCGCGGCCCAATCGTCGTCTACCCTCTTCTGTATCGCCTCTACCACGGCGGCGTTCTCCGGCCTTAACAGATGGCGGAAACGCACCTGCGCCTTCAGGTAGTCGGTTATCGGCTTCTTTGCCGCGGGCTTGTAGCTGAGCTTCCAGGTCAACCCGTTCTCGACCTCGAAGAGCGGCCAGAAGCATGTGTCCACGGCAAGTTTCGCTATCTCTATCGTCTTCTCGGAGGAGTATCCCCACCCGAGCGGGCACGGCGATATGACGTTCATGAACGCCGGGCCGTCGACGGAGAGCGCCTTCTGCGACTTCGTTATCAGGTCGTTCCAGTGGCTCGGTGACGCCTGCGCCACAAACGGTATTCTATGTGCTACCGCTATGCCTGTCAAGTCCTTCGGGAACTGCTTCTTCCCGATGGATTCCTTGCCGACCGGCGCGGTCGTCGTCTGCGTACCCATGGGGGTCGCACCCGAGCGCTGGACGCCTGTATTCATATATGCTTCGTTGTTGTAGCAGAGATAAAGGATCCTCTGGCCGCGCTCGAGCATGCCCGAAAGCGACTGCAATCCTATATCATACGTGCCGCCGTCGCCGCCGAGCGCGACGAACCTTAATTCTTCCTTGACCTTGCCGCGGCGCTTCAGCGACCTGTAAGCCGCTTCGGCACCTGATACGGTGGCCGCGGAGTTCTCGAACGCGCAATGGACGAAGCTCGAGTTCCACGCCGTAAAAGGATTCGGCGTCGTGGAGACCTCGAGGCAGCCCGTGGCGCTTCCTACTACCAGCGGTATCTCCTGCGAAAGGCCCATCTGCCTTATGATTATAGGCGACGCGCAACCCGCGCACATCCTGTGGCCGCCGGAGAGGAGTTCTTTTCTCTTGTTGAGTTCCTTTAAGTTTGCCATTAGTCCCTCACCCCCAGGTATGTCACAAGGTTTGCTGCCTTGCCCGACTTCGCGATCTCCGCGAGGTCAGAATATACCTTATTGATCTCGGGGAAACCCATGTCGCGCCCTCCGAGGCCGTATACGTAATTTACAGCCGGTATGACCGACTTCTTGTAAAGCGCTGCCCTTACCTCATCGAAGAGCGGCCCGCCTACCGCGTTCAAGGCATCCGCGCGGTCGAGGACAGCCACCGCCTTCAGGTGCTTGAGCGCGTCGGCTATCTCGTCTTCCGGGAACGGCCTGAAGGTGCGTATCTTAAGTATTCCCGCCTTCACGCCCTTCTCGCGCAATTCATCGACCACGGCGCGAACGGTGCCTACTGTCGAGCCGAGCGCGACTACCGCTATCTCTGCGTCCTCGAGCTTGTATCCCTCGAGGTTCCTGTATTCGCGGCCGCATATCTTCGAGAACTCTTTGGCCACATCGGCTATGACCTTGAAGGAGTCCTTCATCGCCGCCGCCATCTGGCGCCTGTGCTCGAAATAGTAATCCGGCAGGTCGAAAGAGCCGAACGTCGTCGGCTTCTTCGGGTCGAGAAGCGTGTATTTCGGCTTATATTCGCCGACGAACTTCTTTACTTCCTCGTTATCGTAGAGGTACATGTTCTCGATGGCGTGGCTGATGATGAAGCCGTCGTAATTCACGACGACGGGAAGCAGCACGTCGGAGTGTTCGGCTATCCTTATCGCCATCAAAAGATTGTCGTAGACCTCCTGCGCGTTCTCGGCCCAGAGCTGTATCCAGCCCGAGTCGCGTATGCCCATAGCATCGCCGTGGTCGCAATGTATGTTGATGGGCCCCGAAAGCGCCCTGTTGACGAGCGGCATCACTATCGGCAGGCGGTAGCTCGAGGCGATATATACTATCTCCCACATGAGCGCGAGGCCCTGCGACGATGTCGCCGTCATCACGCGCGCTCCCGCGCATGACGCGCCGACGCATGCCGACATCGCGGAATGCTCGGACTCTACCAGTACCACTTCCGTATTGATCTCGCCGTCGGCGACGAACTGCGCGAACTTCTCCATCAGCGACGTCTGCGGCGTGATCGGGTATGCCGCGACTACGTCGGGATTGATCTGTTTCATCGCGTAAGCCGCCGCGTCGTTACCAGTTAAAGCCAGTAGTTTTTTGCTCATTTCTCTTCCTTGACCATTTTAACCGCGCCTGCCTTGGGCGGGCACATCGCGGCGCAGATGCCGCAGCCCTTGCAGTGCTCGTAATCGATACCGCAGACCTTGCCGTCCTTTATCATTATCGAGGAATCCGGGCAGTGTATCCAGCACGCGTTGCACTGGATGCATTTCTCGTTCG
>JAKLIT010000173.1 GCA_022709465.1 Candidatus Omnitrophota bacterium
AGCACGTTTATCGCTATCGTGACGGGTATCCTCTCGCCTATCTTTTGGGACACAGGCCTGTCATCGACGAAGGACTTGCCGAGGTCGAACCTCGCGAGCCGCTTGACCCATTCCCAATACTGGATATGCACGGGCTTGTCGAGGCCGTAGAGCTTGTCCAGTTTCTCGCGCGCCTCGAGGGATATCTTCGGGGACATCTCCGCCTGCAGCCGCGTCGGCTTGCCCGGCGACAGGTGTATGACGAAAAAGGTGATAAGCGTTATGCCGATCAGCACCGGGACCATGCCTATAAGCCTTCTCGCGATATAGCTTACCATCTCGTATATCTCTGTTCTTCCTTCGGCACGTACCACTTGATGAAATTATAACCTATTCCGGCGGGGGCCGGAACGATACCCTTGAACCTTTCGTGGACTATCGGCAGCGCGTCGGGGACATAGAGGAATATATACGGGTGGTCGTCGAATATGAGCCTGTTTATACTGTTATAAATATGCTGCCTTTTGGCCTGGCCATATTCCCTCCTGCCCTCCAGCAATAACCTGTCGACTTCCTCATTTTTATATCCGACAAAATTGAACTCGCCCGGACGCGTCTTCGACGAGTGCCATATATCGTAGCAGTCGGGGTCCCTCGAGAGGCTCCAGCCCATTATTACCGCCTCGAACTTGCCCTTATCTATGAACTCCGAAAGGAACGTAGCCCATTCAATTATCCTTACCTCGGCCTCGATGCCGACATCCTTGAGCCTTCGCTGTATTATCTCGGACGCGGTCTTCCTCGGGTCATTGCCCTGGTTCGTCATTATCGTGAACTTGAACTTCTGCCCGTCCTTGTCGAGGATGCCGTCGCCGTCGCGGTCCTCCCAGCCCGCCTCCTTAAGCAACTCCTTCGCCTTTGCCGGGTCGTAAGGGATGGGCTTTATCTCCTTATTGCACGCCCAGGATTCCGGCGGGAACGGCCCCGTCGAAATACGGCCTAGTCCCAGCAGCACCCCGGTTATTATCTCTTCCTTGTCTATGGCATAGTCGAGCGCGAGCCTGACCCTCGCGTCGGAGAATTTCGCGTCCCTGAGGTTCAGGCCCATGTAAGTATACCCGAACGACGGGTACCTGTATTTCCTGTAATTTTTCCTGAAGAACGGCGTATCCGTCTGGCGGGAATACTGAAGCGGCGTAAGGCCTATCTGGTCGACGCCCTGCGTCTGCAGCTCAAGGAACGTCGTCGCCTGGTCGGGGATTATCCTGTATATGTACCTGTTGATGAACGGCCTTCCCTCGTAATAATCGGGGTTCGAGGTAAGGACTATCTTCTCGCCCGTCTTCCACTCCTTGAAACGGTAGGGGCCTGTGCCCACGGGATTTCGCGAGTACTTCGTGCTGCCCAGATCCTCTTTTTCCAGCAGGTGCCTTGGCATTATCCCCATTCCCCAGCTCGACAACCCCGGAGAGAAAGGTTCCTTATAGGTAACCTTTACGGTATGGTCGTCGAGGACCTCAAGCGACTTGACCCTCTCGAAGTCGCCGCTGTAAGGTGTCTTTACGTTTGGGTCTATGAGTTTCAGGTAGGTGAACTCCACGTCGCGCGCGGTGAAGGGCTCTCCGTCGTGCCATTTTACCCCTTTGCGCAAATGGAAGATTATTACGAGGCCCTCATCCTTTATCTCCCAGCTTTCGGCGAGCTCGCCTTCAAGGTTCAGGTCCTTATCATACCTTATGAGCCCGTTGTAAACTAACCCGCATACCTCCGCTGAGGACGAGTCCGAGGCAAGTATCGGGATAAGCGTGCTCGCGTCCCCTATCGAGGCGGTCACTATCGCATCCCCCACGGGGGACGCTTCGCAGCCCGCCGGAGCATGGCCCCATAATACCAATAAAAATATCCCGACTAATCGGGATATTTTTATATACATATTTGCTTCTCCTGTCTACTTTTTAGGAGCTTCTTCCGCCGCAGGAACTGCCGCGGGCACCTCGGCAGGCACTGCTGACGCAGCCGGAGCTGCATTGCTCTGCTTCGACAATTCCTTTTCCACTATCGAGCCGCTCTTGTTCATCGATACAAGGGCAAGCGTCAGGGAGGTCGCGAGGAACAGGACCGCGCACGCCGCCGTCGCCTTCGTCAGGAACGAGGATGCCTTCGTGCCGAGCATCGACTGCAGCCCGCCGCTCCCGCCGAACGTCTCAGATATGCCGCCGCCTTTGCCCGCCTGCAGCAGTATGACCATTATAAGAACCAGGCACGAGATCACATGCAATGCTATCAATACTCCATACATCTTATTACGCTGCTCCTTTACCTTTTGCTCTGTCTGACTATCTCGGCGAAATCCTTTACCTTAAGGCTCGCGCCGCCGACCAGCGCGCCGTCAATATCCGGCCCCGCCATGATCGCTTTTACGTTATCCGGCTTTACGCTTCCGCCGTATTGTATCCTCACCTTCGAGGAAACCTCTTCCCCAAACATCTTCCCGAGAAGGGAACGTATATACTTGTGGACCTCCTGCGCCTGCTCTGGTGTCGCCGTCCTGCCGGTGCCTATCGCCCAGACCGGCTCGTAGGCGATCACGACCTTCAGCGCGTCCTCTTTTGTGAGGCCGGAGAGCCCGCCTTCGACATGGTCTTTCACGACATCGAACGTCCTGCCGGAATCGCGCTCTTCGAGCCGCTCACCGACGCACACGATAGGCGTAAGCCCGTGTTTCAAGGCCGCCTTGACCTTCTTATTGACCGTATCGTTCGTCTCGTG
>JAKLIT010000174.1 GCA_022709465.1 Candidatus Omnitrophota bacterium
TATCATGTCCAGCAGCCCGTGCTCTAGCAGGAACTCGGAGCGCTGGAAACCCGGCGGGAGCTTCTGCCTTATCGTCTGCTCGATTACCCTGGGCCCGGTAAACCCTATAAGCGCCTTCGGCTCGGCGATTATCACATCCCCGAGCGACGCGAAGCTTGCCATGATGCCGGCCATCGTCGGGTTGGTCAAGACGGATATATACGGCACGCCGGCCTCGTGCAGTTTCGCGATGGCGGCCGAGGTCTTTGCCATCTGCATAAGCGAGAAGAGCCCTTCATACATCCTTGCGCCTCCGCCGGAACCCGATACTATGACCAGCGGCAAACGGAGGTTCGTCGCGAGCTCTGTCGCGCGGGATATCTTTTCGCCCACGACGGATCCCATCGACCCCATTATGAAACGCGAATCCGTGACTACCAGTATGACCCTCTTGCCTTCGATAGAGCCCCTGCCGCTTATGCAGGCTTCGGTAAGGCCCGTGGCTATCTGGTCCTCTTTCAGCTTATCCTCGTAGGAGCGCGGGCCCTTGAAGAGAAGCGGGTCCATAGGCCTAAGGGCGGAATCACGTTCCTCGAAGCTGCCCTCATCCATAAGCATCTCGATCCTCTCGTGGGCGGAAAGCACGAAATGGTAATCGCATTTCGGGCAGACCTTCATGTTCTCCTCGAGCGCCTTGTTATATATGATATCCCCGCAGTCCTCGCATTTTGTCCAGAGGCCTTCGGGGATATCTTTCTTCTTCGCGACCTTGACTATCGTATATTTGGGTTTTCCGAACATATCACTCCAGCTTGTTGATGACGAGGCCCGACGGCGGCTTCGGGAAGAAATACGTCGTCTTATGCGGCATCCGCTCGCGGCACCTGACTATGTTATAGATATCCTTCAGCGACGGCGGGTTCAGGAAGAACGATATCCTCTTGCCCCTGCCGGCCGCCCATTTGAACGCAACTTCCGGGTCCCTCGTGAATGTTATCGCCTTTTCAGCTTTTTCGCCTTTGAGCCCCAGCACCTTATCGAATACAAGGTGGTGCAATATTACCACGTCGAGGTTCCTCCAGTAGGAGGAGTTCTCCGACCTTATCAGCGAGCTTGCGTCCGCCCTGTTCAGCTTAAGGCAAAGATAGTCCTTCCCCCCGAGGCATACGCCTATTACATGCCCGCCGCAGCGTTTCATGCACGCGAGCATGCCTTTCCTGCCGCCTACCTTTATGATATCGAAATATTCTTTTAATTTGCCGGAATTCTTCAGTAGGTCTTTGGCTGATACGCCTTCGAGCATGCGGTGGGTCGGAAGTATCGCGAGCCCTTTCGGGTCGGATGTCGCGAAATACATCATTACGTAACCCTTGGGCCCTCCGGAATCCGCCTTGCTAAGGGCCTTGAACTCCAGCGCGACCTCGTAGCGGTGGTGGCCGTCCGCGATAAGGGCCTTCTTCTTCGCCATAAGGCCTTCGAGCTTCCTGATAAGCGCCGGGTCCGTCATTCGCCAGACCTTGTTCCTCGTCCCTTCGAACGCGACGTCTATCGCCGGCTTCTGGCCCCTCGAGACGCGCTTCAGTATATCCATTATCTTGTTGTTATCATCAAATACTATCGAGAATATCGGGCTCAGGTTCGCGCCGGTTTCTTTCATCAGGTTGAGCCTGTCGAGCTTAGGCCCTTTAAACGTGCGCTCGTGCGGAAGGAACCCTTTCGTGCGGTCCTCCTCGAGCTTTGCCAGCGAGATGAAACCGAGCCGCGCCTTTCTCTTCCCGCCTATCGTATATTCCTGGCTGTAGACGTATATCGAGGGCTCGCGGTCCTTCGCGAGTATCCCTTTGCTTATCCATTCCTCGAGCGCCTTCGCGGCTCTCGTATACCTGTTATCATCCCTGCCGTCCTTCGCGTATTTCTTCCCGAGATCGAGGCGGATGAAATTTTCCGGATGTTTGCGGTAATACGCTTCCTGCTGTTTGGGGTTTATGACATCATAAGGAGGGGTGATGACCTTCGAGAGCTTTCCTGTCTTGCGGGCATCGTACCTGTAGCCGTTGAACGGTTTGATTATCGTCATTTTTTTATCAGGCCTATTATTAGCGCTCCGAGGGAATCAAAAAATAAGTCGATAATGCTGCTGACCCTGCCGGGGACGAACAGCTGGTGGATCTCGTCCGAGGCACCGTACAGAACTGTGCAGGATACCGCGATGATGAACATCTTCCTGCGGGGTATCCCCGAGAAACTTACTTTCAAGGCCCGCATCAGCAGGAAACACAGCCCCCCGAATTCTACCACATGCAGGAATTTGTCCAGCTGCGGGATCTGTGTCTCAGGGAGCGGCTTTTCCATCGCGGAACCGATAAAGATTATAACACAATATGCTATAACTGGGAACCAAAAAAACAGGAGCCTGCGGAACCTGCCTTTTCGGGAGGCGTTCACCTGAAGAAGCTCTTTATCTTCTTGATGAACGAAGCGGCTTTGGGGAAGGTCTCCTCGCCCGAGGCCTTGGCGAACTCCCTGAGGATGCGCTTCTGGGCTTCATTGACCGCCGTCGGCGTCTCGACAATAACGCGGACATGCTCGTCTCCGCGGACGCCGGAATGGACATCAGCTATCCCCTCGCCCCTGAGCCTGAATATCTTGCCGCTCTGGGTGCCCGGGGGGACCTTCATTTTTACCCTGCTCTTGAGCGTAGGGACCTCGACCTCGGTACCGAGCGCGGCGTCTATCATCGAG